>DATEIG010000310.1:0-3160 GCA_035279185.1 Mycobacterium sp. | reverse complement strand
GTCGCGACCTCGTCGAGGACGGCCTTCTGTTCGTCGGTGCCGACCTCGGCGATCAAGGTGCCGGGGATCAGCGCCGCCTGCGCGAGCGGCTCCGGGGTCAGCCGCCTGCCGACCTCGGTCATGACCACCATGATCTCGATCTGGCCGGCCTCCGCCGGATCGAAGCCGAGGCCGAGCAGGCCCACCTCGGCGAGTTGGTTCCACACCTCGCGGCTCCACCCGAGTTCACCACCGATGACCTCGTTGTAGCGAGCGATGTCGTAGTTGCGTGACAGCACGTCGCGGGTGACGTCGCGCAGCAGTTGTTGCTCTTCGGTCAGCTCGAAGTTCACGGTCGGCTCACAATCCCAGAATCGTCGAGGCAATGATGGTGCGCTGAATTTCGTTGGTGCCGCCGTAGATCGACGTCTTCCGGTAATTCAGGTATCGCGGTGCGGCGTCCTGGGCCCACGGCGGGACGTCGACGTCGTCGCCGGCTTCGAACGGCAGCGCGGCGGGCCCTGCGACCTCGACGAGCAGCTCGGTGGCCGCCTGCTGGAGCTGGCTTCCGCGCAGCTTGAGGATCGAGGACGCGGGGTTCGGCTTGCCGTCGGCCTCCGATCCGCTCACCCGCATCTGTGTGAGCTCCAATGCCAGCAGCCCGTTCTCGATCTCGGCGACCCGCGCCGCGAACAGGGGGTCGTCGAGCAGTGAGGACCCGTTGCTGCGCACCTCGGCGGCGCGTTCCTTGACCTGGGCCATCCACCGCTTGGTGTTGCCGATGCGGGCGATGCCGGTGCGCTCGTTGCCGAGAAGGAACTTGGCGTACGTCCAACCCTGATTCTCTTGGCCGACAAGCTGATCGGCGGGCACGCGCACGTCTTCGAAGAAGACTTCGTTGACTTCGTAGCTGCCGTCGATCAGCTTGATCGGACGAAGAGTGATTCCGGGGGTGTCCATCCTCGCCAACAGAAACGAGATGCCCGCCTGCCGCTTGGGCGCGTTCGGGTCGGTGCGGGCGAGCAGAAAGATCCAGTCCGCGTACTGTCCGAGCGTCGTCCACGTCTTCTGGCCGTTGACGACGTAGCTGTCCCCGTCGCGGACCGCGGTGGTGCGCAGCGACGCGAGGTCGCTGCCCGCCTCAGGTTCGGAAAACCCCTGACACCACCAGATGTCGAGGTTGGCGGTGGGCGGCAGGAACCGCTCCTTGAGTTCCTGTGAGCCGAACTGGGCGATGACCGGGCCGACCATCTTGGCGTTGAAGGGCAGCGGCTCGGGCACGCCTGCCAGCTGCATCTCGTCGAGCCAGATCTGCCGCTGCAGCGGCGACCAGTCCTTGCCACCCCATTCGACCGGCCAGTTCGGCACGGCCAGTCCGTGCTCGTTGAGGATCCGCTGGCTGGTCACCAGATCGTCCGGGTAGCTCAGGCCGCCCTCCTGGGCCCGCCGCCGGAGGTCGTCGGGAACCTCGGTGGTGTAGATGCGCCGCACATCCTCGCGAAAGGCGGCATCCTCGTCGCTCAACGCCAGCTTCACCGTGAACCCCGTTCTCCTCAAACGCACCGCAACCGTCGCCCACACGAGGTACCCACTGGGGGTGACGCCCATGTGGCGCCATGAAAAATGGAAGGGACACCTCTCCCTTCCACTTCCAATCTATAGTGCACCCCCGGGCTTGCGGCAAGGCCCCGGTGATGCTCCACAATCATGCCCTGACCTGCGGCACCAACGACATCTGGGGGCATGTGACCACGCGAACCCACTCAGACGAACTGCACTCCGAACAGCGGTACGTGACCGAGCTCTACCGCCGGCTCGATGCCGAACGGGCGCGGGTGCGCACCGGATACTCCGCCGCGCTGAAGAGCCCGATCGACGTGAAGGACGGCGGCACGCTCGTGCAACGGGATTCCGAAGTGCGCGCGCTGGCCAGAGAGATCCGACGTCTCGACGTCGCCGACACCGGCTTGTGCTTCGGGCGTCTGGACGCCGTGTCCGGCGAGCGGTCCTACATCGGCCGTATCGGCATATTCGACAACGACGCCGACTACGAGCCGCTGCTGATCGACTGGCGCGCGCCTGCGGCCCGGCCCTTCTACACGGCGACGGGCGCCAACCCGGAGAACATGCGCCGCCGCCGTCAGTTCCACAGCCGGGGTCGTCAGGTGGTCGAGTTCACCGACGAGATCCTCGGCAGGCCCGACGGCGACGCACGCGACGGCACGGGCGACGCCGCCCTGCTGGCCGCGGTGAACGCACCCCGAGGGGACGGCATGCGCGACATCGTCGCGACGATCCAGGCCGAGCAGGACGAGATCATCCGGCTCGACCACCCGGGTGTGCTGGTGATCGAGGGCGGTCCCGGCACCGGGAAGACCGTGGTGGCGCTGCACCGCGTCGCCTATCTGCTCTACACGCAGCGCAGACGGATCGAGAATCACGGCGTCCTCGTCGTCGGACCCAACTCGGCGTTCCTCACCCACATCGGCCGCGTTCTGCCGTCCCTCGGCGAGACCGACGTGGTGTTCATGACGACGGGCGACCTGGTTCCCGGTCTGCACGTGACCGAGGAGGACACCCCCGAAGCCGCTCGGCTCAAGGGCTCGCTGCAGATACTCGACGTGCTCGCCGCGGCGATCGCCGATCGGCAACGGCTTCCCGAGCATCCGATTCCGGTCGAACTGACCGACGTCGCGGTCCGTATCGACGCCGAGACCGCGGAGTGGGCCATTCAGGAGGCGCGTGGCAGCGGGCTGCCCCACAACGAGGCGCGCGCGAAATTCGTCGAAATCGTCACCTACGTGCTGACCGAGAGGGCGATCGCCCGGATCGGGCGAGGCTGGCTCACCCGGGAGGACCGCCAGGCGTGGGAGGAACTGCGCGGCGACCTCGTCGAGGAGCTCTCTGAGAACGCGACCTTCGCGGCCGCGATCGACGAGCTGTGGCCGGTGCTGACGCCCGCGTCGCTGCTGGCGTCGCTCTACGAGTCCGCCGAGCGGCTGACGGCCGCGGGCGCGGACCCGGCGCTGCTGCGCACCCGGGGGGACGCGTGGACGGTCTCCGACGTGCCCCTGCTCGATGAACTCGTCGATCTGCTCGGTCCGGACAAGCCCGCCGACGACACGGCCGAGCGGGAGCGCCTCGCGGAGGCGCAGTACGCCGCGGGGGTGCTGGACATGAT
>DATEIG010000309.1:0-12804 GCA_035279185.1 Mycobacterium sp. | reverse complement strand
CGGCAAGTCGCCCGATGAGGCCGAGGCATGGGTGCGCGCGGTCGATGAGCCGAACGCCGCCCGCATCGAAAGCGCCCGGGCCCGCGCCGATTTCGTGGTCCCCTTCTAACCGCGAGCAGACGCAAACGCCCGCTTTCTCCTGGACTTTTGCGGGCCTTTGCGTCTGCTCGCGGGGAGATCAGCCGACGGCGCGGCCTGCGCCCTCCCAGAACTGCGCGCGCACGGCCTTCTTGTCGGGCTTGCCCAGCGCGGTCACCGGCACGGAGTCGACCACGATCACCTGCTTGGGCGACTGGACGGAACCCTTGCGCTCCTTGACGGCCGCCTGGATCTCCTCGGTGATCGTGGCGACGGCGGCGTCGTCGCTCGGCGCGTCGGGCCGCAGCACGATGACTGCCGTCACCGCCTCGCCCCACTTCTCGTCCGGTGTCCCGATGACGCACACCTGCGCAACCGAAGGATGTTCGGCCACAACGTCTTCCACCTCGCGCGGGAAGACGTTGAAGCCGCCGGTGACGATCATGTCCTTGGTGCGGTCGACGATGTACCAGAACCCGTCCTCGTCTTCGCGGGCCAGGTCGCCGGTGTGCATCCAGCCGTCGCGGAACGTCTCGGCCGTCGCCTCCGGTTTGTTCCAGTAGCCACCGGACACCAGCGGACCGCTCACGCAGATCTCGCCGACCTCGCCCTGGGCCACCTGGTTTCCGTCGGCGTCGAGCAGCGCGGTGCGGCAGAACACCGTCGGGCGCCCGCACGATGTCAGCCGCTTCTCGTCGTGATCGCCCTTGGCGAGATACGTGATCACCATCGGCGCCTCGGACTGGCCGTAGTACTGCGCGAAGATCGGGCCGAACCGGTCGATCGCCTCGCGCAGCCGCACCGGGTTCATCGCCGATGCGCCGTAGTACACGGTCTCCAGCGACGACAGGTCGCGGGTGTGCGAATCGGGATGGTCCATCAGCGCGTAGATCATCGACGGCACCAGCATCGTCGCGGTGATCTTCTGCTCCTCGATCACCCGCAGCACCTCGGCCGGGTCGAACTTCGTCAGCACGACTAGCTCGCCGCCCTTGATGATCGTCGGCACGAAGAACGCCGCACCCGCGTGCGACAGCGGCGTGCACATCAGGAACTTGGGCCGCTCCGGCCACTCCCACTCGCAGAGCTGGATGTTGGTCATCGTCGAGATCGACTGCACCGTGCCGATCACGCCCTTCGGCTTGCCGGTCGTTCCGCCCGTGTAGGCCATGCCGCCGATGTGGTCCGGCGGCAGGTCGGCGGCGACCAACGGCTTCGGCGAGTACTTCGCCGCTTCCGCGGTGAGGTCGACGGCGACGTCGGACAGCTCGTCGGGAACGGGTCCGATGGTCAGCACCTGCTTCAGCCCGGGCACCTTCTCGAGCAGACCCTTGGCCCGCTCGATGAACATCGGGTTCGGGTCGATGATCAGCGAGCTGACGCCTGCATCGTTGAGGACGTAGGCGTGATCGTCGAGCGAGCCGAGAGGGTGTAGTGCCGTGCGGCGATACCCCTGCGTCTGGCCGGCGCCGAGGATCATCAACACCTCGGGCCGGTTCAGCGACAGCAGTCCGGTCGCAGCCCCTGACCCGGCGCCCAGCGCCTCGAACGCCTGAATGTACTGGCTGATGCGTTCGGCGAGCTCGCCGCCGGTCAGGGTCGTGTCGCCGAGGAACAGCACGGGCTTGTCCTTGTGCCGTTTCAGGGCGCCGACCGTGAGGTGGCCGGAGTGCAGGGGATGGCGCAACAGATCGCCTGACGAGCGCTCGCGCGAGGAAGCATCAGCCTGGGTCATGACTTCAGATTAGAACGTGTTACAGAAATGGTTTCAAGGGCCGGTTGACCGGGCTTCCTCAAAGGGTGAGTGATCAGCGGCTTCGGGACACGATCCTGCGGATGGCTCGGGAGCGGGGCCCGTCGAAGAGCATCTGCCCGTCAGATGCGGCGCGGGCGATCGGCGGCGAGACGTGGCGCGACCTGATGGACGACGCCCGCCAGGCGGCGCGGGACCTGGCGCGCGACGGCGAGGTCGTCATCACCCAGGGCAACGACGTCCTCGATCCCGATGCGACGTGGCGCGGACCCATCCGGATCCGCGCCACCTGAGACCACCCGCGAAACGCCCCACCTGAGCCGCCCGCCGTTTCGCGGAGGGGGAGCGGGGTCAGCCCAACTGGTCGGCCTCAGCGCGTGCCTGCGCCGCGATCTTCTCGGCGAGGTCGGCCTTCCACTGGATCTCCTTCTTGATCCACGGGTTGTCCTGCGGGAACTCCGCGGTCTCCGAAACCCGTCGAACCTCGAGCCTGACGCCCTTGCCCAGCGGGACCTTCTGCGCCCACTGCTTGGCCTCTTCCTTCGACGACACGTCGAGGATCCAGAAGCCGTTGAACAGCTCCTTGGCCTCGGTGTACGGGCCGTCGGTGACCACGGGCGGGTCGGAGTCGAAGTCGACGACGAAACCCTCCTCGGGCCCGCTCAGACCTTCGCCTGCCAGCATCACGCCGGCCTTGATGAGCTCCTCGTTGAAGCGGCCCATCGACTCGATGATCTCGTTGAAGTCAATGTTCTGCTCCTCCATCGCAGCCTCGGCCTCGGGGGTGGACCGCATGATCAGCATGTAGCGCGACATTGTGTCGTCTCCTTCTATCGGTGTGGAAGGGGCGCGTCCATCGTGCCCTCACCAACACGTCGAACGGCAATCGGCCGGAATCGACACGGTCGAGAAAAACTTTCAGAAAAAGTTTCGAGAAAAGTGTGCGATCGCCGTAGGCCCAGCGCTCCTACCCGTGAGAGCAGCCCAAACCGGGCAGCCGACGATCACGGGAGAGATCATGAACAGCTACTACGGCCCCCAGAACACCCAATACGGCTACGCCAACACCTACGGCTACGCGCCCGCCCCGCAGCCGATGTACGCACCGGCGCCCGTCGCCCCGCAGAACACCGGCTCAGGTATGAAGATGGCCGCCGGTGCGCTGGCGCTGCTGGCCATCGGGATCGGCGCCTTCGCGCTGATGCTGGGCATGAAGAACTCTCAGACCACCACCACCGCCCAGAGCACGCCCTCGACCGTCTTCAACATCCCGTCGGAGATCAGCATCCCCTCGCTGACCGATTCCACCCCGAGCGCCCCGGTCGTGGTCAACAACCCGGCGCCTCGCATCATCACCGTCCCCGGCCAGGCGCCCGTCCAGCAGCAGGCTCCGGTCCAGCAGGCCCCGGTTCAGCAGGCTCCGGTGCAGAAGCAGGGCACTGACGCAGGACAAGCCGACCAGGCGCAGAAGGAAGCCGAGGCCAAGGCGGCAGCCGACGCAGCCGCCAAGAAGGCCGAGCAGGACGCGGCCGACGCGAAGGCCGAGAACATCAAGAAGGCCGCCGGGCTCAAGGCCATCGCCGCGAGCAAGCGCACCGCCGCCAACGATGCCCGCGTCAACGCCACGCTGGAGCTTCCCGGCACCGCGGCGAGGGCAGCCGCCGAGCAGCAGGCCGCCGCGCTCGACGCCGAAGCCGCGCAACTCGAGGCCCAGGCTGCCGCCCTCGAACAGCAGTAGAAATAGTCTCTCCCACCACCCAGCCCAGGCCTTCACGGTCTGGGCTGGGCGCGTCGATGGACCCACATCCGTTTGCCATCGCCAAGAATGTCGGTGTGCCCCAGGCTGAGCTTGTCATCCACGGAACGGTCCTGACAGTCGACGACTCGCAACCCACCGCGGAGGCGATGGCAGTGGTGGACGGCCGCATCGCGGCCGTCGGCAGTCGAGCCGACATCGAACCGCTCATCGGGCCCGATACCGAAATCGTCGACATCGGCGACGGATGCGTGCTCCCCGGCTTGATCGAGGCGCACGGGCACCCGCTGATGGAGGCGATCGCGCTGTCCGACCGCCTCGTCGACATCCGGCCGGTCACGATTCCCGACGCCGACGACGTCGTCGCCGCGATCCGTGCCGAGGTCGCCAAGCGCGGCGTCGACGGCGCCTATCTCAACGGCTGGGACCCGTTGCTACAGAACGGTCTTCCTGAACCGACACTCGACTGGCTCAACGGCATCGCCCCCGAGACACCGTTGGTCATCACCCACAACTCGGGCCACAAGGCGTTCTTCAACTCCGCGGCGGCCGCGAAGTCGGGGCTCACCCGCGAGACTCCGGATCCGAAGGGTGCGAAGTACGGCCGCGACGCATCGGGCGAACTCGACGGCACCGCAGAGGAATCGGCCGCGGTGTTCTCCGTCCTTGCCGGGGCGATCAAGCCCACCGACTATCCCGCGATGCTGCTCGCCGAGGCCGCGCGACTCAACCGCGCCGGCTTGACGACGTGCTCGGAGATGGCCTTCGACCCGATGTTCCGCCCGGTGCTCGACCAACTGCGCGATCAACTCACCGTTCGTCTGCGCACGTACGAGATGTCGACGGAGAAGATGTCGACCGACGCGACACTGGACAACGGTGACGACGCGATCCGTCAGGTCGGCATCAAGATATGGGTCGACGGGTCGCCGTGGATCGGCAACATCGACCTGTCCTTTCCCTACCTCGACACCGACGCCACCCGCGCCATCGGTGTGGTGCCGGGATCATGTGGACACGCGAACTACACCAAAGAGCAGCTGACCGAGATCGTCGAGGCCTACTTCCCGCTGGGATGGCAGATGGCGTGCCACGTTCAGGGCGACAGGGGCGTCGACACGATCCTCGACGTGTACGAGGAGGCGCTGACGAAGCACCCGCGCGACGACCACCGGTTACGGCTCGAGCATGTCGGCGCGATCACCGACGAACAGCTCAGGCGCGCAGCCGATCTCGGGGTCACGTGCAGCATCTTCGTCGACCAGATCCACTACTGGGGCGACATCATCGTCGACGGACTCTTCGGGCCCGAGCACGGATCGCGGTGGATGCCATGCGGTTCGGCCGTCGCCACCGGCATGCGGATCTCGCTGCACAACGATCCGCCGGTCACCCCGGAGGAACCGCTGCGCAACATCAGCGTCGCGGCGAGCAGGATCGCACCGAGCGGGCGGGTGCTCGGTCCGGAGGAGAGGATCACTGTCGAGCAGGCGATCCGCGCTCAGACGATCGACGCGGCATGGCAGCTGTTCAGCGACGACGTGATCGGCTCGCTCGAGGTCGGCAAATACGCCGATTTCGTTGTGCTGTCTGCGGACCCGCGCTCCGTACCGCCTGAGCGGATCGCCGACCTCGACGTCCGCGCGACGTATTTGGCGGGAAAGAAGGTCTTCGACGAACTGCTCAGCGCCTGACCGGGACAGCGATCTCGCTGCGACGCAGGAACGGCAGAGTCCACGGCGGGTCATAGAACCAGGCGACGGGATCGCCGACGATCTCGATGCCCTTGTCGTGCAACGCCTTCACCAGCGTTTCAGTGTGAGCTGCGACGGCCGCGGATCCGCGATCGCCGCTGAACCGCAAAACCGCCACCGTCTCTCCCGGCACAGTCACAAGGGCGACGTCATCGTCATCTGGTGCCGGAAGCGTGTCCATCGTCCACTTCGACGGCATGAAGAACCGAATCGTCCATCGGTCGTCGGACGCTCGACTCTGGGCGACGGGCGCCGTCATCGCGATGTCGTCGCCCGCCCGGCCTGCCTGCTGGGCGACCGGCGCGGTCATCGAGATCGCCTCCTCGCGGTGATTGCCGCCGAAGATGTAGCGGGCCAGCTTTCGGAACCCGATGCTGCGGGCGAGCTCTTCGTCGCGCGAGACGACCGTGGTCTCAGCGGCGATACGGGGCCCGTACTGCCGCAGTTCGACTCCGTCGCCCACGGGCGTGCGGATGTAGTGCGGTTCCTCGGTGCCCACTCGGATGCCGAAAATCGACATGGCCGACTCGGCGACCTGGAGCGGAATCTTCGTTATGCGCATGGTCTCCAGTGTCCCGCCGGGGGGTGGGGCGCCGCCTGACGAATATTGGCGGAGTCGTCAGGCGACGCCCCGGCTCACGGCGAGCCGTCGACTTGTTCAGTCGTCCGTGCTCGCTTTGGTCACCGATGCGTTGGTTTGTTTCGCCGCTCCCGACGCCCCGCCGACGGTCGACGTCGCCGCAGGCCCCAGCGGGTTGCGGATGCCGATGTTGGCGACGCCGATGTTGTTGTTCCCCGTGTTGAACGCACCGACGTTCCCGTTGCCCTGATTGAAGAACCCGACGTTGGCGACGCCGGTGTTGCCGATGCCGACGTTCCCGGCGCCCCTGTTGTTGATGCCGCCGTTCAGGGCGCCGTTGTTGCCGGACCCGAAGTTCAGCGCACCGACGTTGTTCGTGCCGAAGTTGCGAGCGCCCGTGTTGTTGAATCCGACGTTGAAGTCGCCGTCATTCCCGTTGCCGATGTTGGCGACGGCCCTGTTGTCGAGACGGTCGACGTTGTTGAAGCCGATGTTGAATTCGCCTTCGTTGTCGCCGCCGATGTTGAAATTGCCCTCGTTGTTGACACCGGTGTTGAAGTTGCCGGTGTTGCCGATGCCCGTGTTGAAGTTGCCGGCATTACCCGCGCCGAGATTGGGCGATCCGGTCAGCAGGCTGAGCTGCACTCCCGGCGGCACGAACGGCGCGGGCGGCAATGCCGAGCGCGCGGAGACGATCGGCGCCACCGCGAGACCTGCGCCCGTCGAGACGACGTTGCCCGCCGTGGTCAACTCCGCTGCACCGGCGTTGGGCGGCGGCAGCAGATCCGTCAGCGCGCCCAACGACACGTCCGGCGAGGCCGGAGTGGCGACCGGTGCGGCCGGGCCTGCGGTCGGAGTCATGGCGATGACACCCGCGCCAACGGCGGCGACGCCAACGGCGAGACTGGAACGAAGGGCAATCTGCATGGCGTACCTCACGATTCGGCGGGAGCTGGTAAGTCAGCTTTTCCCCGCTCGTGATTTTCAAACCGCGAGATTTCCTTACCGAAGTCTGACCGAAGTATGACGTCGTGGATCATGGGCGGGGTGCCGTCGCTAACGGACATCGTCGATCGCCTGCACGTCGTCGCGCTGCCGATGCGGGTGAAGTTCCGCGGCATCACCACCCGCGAGGTCGCGCTGATCGACGGACCCGCCGGCTGGGGTGAATTCGGCGCCTTCCTCGAATACGAACCGCCGGAGGCCGCCGCCTGGCTGGCTTCTGCGATCGAGGCCGCCTACACGCCACGGCCGCCGACGCGCCGCGACCGCATCCCGATCAACGCGACCGTGCCCGCCGTCGCCGAGGAGCAGGTGCCCGACGTGCTGGCCCGTTTCCCGGGGGCGCGCACCGCCAAGGTGAAGGTCGCCGAGCCGGGGCAGAGCCTCGCCGACGACGTGGCCCGCGTCAACGCCGTTCGTGCGCAGATAGCGACGGTCCGCGTCGACGCCAACGGAGGCTGGAGCGTGACCGCGGCCGCCGAGGCGGCGACGGCGTTGACGGCCGACGGGCCGCTCGAGTACCTGGAGCAGCCCTGCGCGTCGGTGCCCGAACTGGCGGAGCTACGGCGGATCGTCGACGTGCCGATCGCCGCCGACGAAAGCATCCGCAAGGCCGACGATCCTCTCGCGGTCGTGCGCGCGGGAGCCGCCGACGTCGCCGTGCTCAAGGTGGCTCCGTTGGGCGGCGTCGGAGCAATGCTGGAGATCGCCCGTCAGATCGACATTCCGATCGTGGTGTCCAGTGCACTCGATTCGGCGGTCGGCATCGGCCGGGGCCTGCTGGCCGCGAGCGCACTTCCTGAGCTGCGGCACGCGTGCGGGCTCGGCACCGGCGGCCTCTTCGTCGACGACGTGGCCGAACCGCTCACCCCGGTCGACGGCTACCTGCCCGTCGCCGCAGTCGTTCCTGACCCGGCGCGGCTCGCCGCGTTGGCGGCACCGCCGCAGCGTCGCCAGTGGTGGATCGACCGCATCGCGGCCTGCCTCGAGTCAGGGCGCGCAGATCTCGTGACCGAGTAGCAGAAACGGCCACAGCGCGGTCGTCGCGCCGAACGCACCCAGGTCTGCTCCCGCGGGAAGGCTTGTCTGCAAACGGTTTTCGATGCGCGCCACGTCATCGGCGTTGAAGAACGTCCAGACGATACCGATCACCAGATACGGGATGGCCATCCACATCGCGAATTCGAGCATCGCTGCGATGCTCACCTTCCGGCTCAGCAGCCGACGCAGAGCCGACACCGTCACACCAGCGCGCGGTGGGCACGGGCGCGCCTGCGGACATCGGCCAGGACGATGTGGCTGCCGCCCTGGCGCAGGAACACCGGCAGGAACCGATTCACGAACGCCACGAAGAGGAAGAGCCACTCGAAGCGTCGCTGCTTGCCGCGGCTCCACGTGACGCCGAGTGCATCCCGGAAGACCGGGGCGAGGAAACCGACGGTGAGGAACTTCAGCAGCGGACGGAACGGCAGCCCGAGCAGCGGAGTGATCATCCGCAGGTTGATCAGGTCCATCAGGTAGTCGCGCACCGGCGGGTCGATGACCACGTCCTTGCATGCGGCGTCCCAGTACTCGTCGAATTCGGCGCGGGTGGCCGGCCACTGGTCCTCGGTGACCTGCAGCGTCGTCCCGAGCGTCCACGAGGAGCGGTAGAACTGCTCGGCCTGCTCGTCGGTCATCTCGCCGCGCAACAGCCGGTAGGTGTCCTCGAGTCCGACGAAAAGGCATGCCGCCACCCACATCTGGAGCTTGCGGTCAAACCCGTTGTACTTGACGGGGCTGTCGGCGGTGGAGATCACCTGGCGATGTACGCCGTCGACCGCCTCGCGGAACGCCGCCTTGTCGTCGTCGGACCCGAAGACGGCGACGGCGAGGTACTGGGAGGTCGTCCGCAGCCTCTTCCACGGGTGCTTGAGGATGCTGCCCGAGTCGACCGTGCTTTCCACGACGCCGTAGCCGACGCCGGGGAGCGCCAGTTGCATCACCACGTTGGCCGCCGCAGCGGCGAACGACCAGAAGTCCATCGCGTCGGCCACCGTCACCTCGGCGCCGGAATCCCAGCGCGCGGTCTGTCGCGTGACGGTTATCCGGGTGTCGCCGCTCATGACATGCACACATCCGAGAACAGCAGCACCGGCCAGCTCACGATCGATCCGAGGAACGACACCGTGCGGTCCGTGCCGGACATCGCGCCGAGATGGCCGGTGTGCGTGGCGGACCAGATCACTCCGATCACGAGGTAGGGGATGAGCGCGAGGATGGCCGTTCCAATCCACTCGGCGATCGTCATTTCGACCGCGAAGAACTTGCGCAGCGTGTCCAACACCGGATCTATGTTAATGGCGATTCCGCTCTGGTCTGGCATTTCGAGGACATCTGACGGCGATGTCCTAATGTGTGGGGTACGGGGCGTAGACGCCATGCGCCTCGATGGCCAACACTGAGACCGTGACGCGATCGGTGGTGATCCTCGGCTACCCCGGCGTGCAGGCGCTGGACGTGGTCGGACCGTTCGACGTGTTCACCGGCGCAACGATGAACCTGGCCGCGAAGAACCGCGCAGGCGACGGCTACGACGTCATGATCGCGTCCCCTGACGGCGAACAGGTCACCACCGGGACGGGCCTGACGCTCGTTGCCAAGCCCCTTCCCGACCCGCACGAACCCGTCGACACCGTCGTGCTTCCCGGCGGATGGGGACTCGACGCGGCCCGCGCGAACCCCGGCGTCGTCGACTGGGTCAAGGCGGTGTCAGGCACGGCGCGCCGTGTGGTGAGCGTCTGCACGGGTGCCTTCCTGGCGGCCGAGGCCGGGCTTCTCGACGGCTGCCGGGCGACCACGCATTGGGCCTTCGCCGACGAACTGGCGCGCCAATTCCCCTCTGTCACCGTTGATCCCGACCCCATCTTCGTGCAGAGCTCGCCGACGGTGTGGACCGCGGCGGGCGTGACCGCGGGCATCGACCTTGCGCTGTCTCTGGTCGAGGAGGATCACGGCACCGAGGTCGCGCAGACGGTGGCCCGCTATCTGGTGCTCTATCTGCGGCGGCCCGGCGGTCAGAGCCAGTTCGCCGCACCCGTGTGGATGCCCCGCGCCAAGCGGGCGCCGATCCGTGACGTGCAGGAGGCCATCGAAGCCGAACCTGCTGCCGCACACAGTGTTACGAACCTGGCCCGCCGTGCCGCGATGAGCCCGCGACACTTCACCCGGCTCTTCACCGACGAGGTCGGCGAGGCGCCGGGCGCCTATGTCGAACGGATCCGCACCGAGGCCGCGCGCCGACAGCTCGAGGAGACCGAAGACACCGTCACCACCATCGCCGCCCGCTGCGGCTTCGGCAGTGCGGAAACACTGCGCCGCAACTTCGTTCGACGAATGGGCATCTCGCCCGACCAATACCGCAAGGCATTCGCCTGACAGGAGGAATCATGCAGATCGCCATCGTGCTGTACCCCGGATTCACCGCACTGGACTTCATCGGACCGTACGAGTCCCTGCGCATGCTGCCCGATGCCGACGTGCGATTCGTCTGGCACGAGCCGGGCCCGATCACCGCGGATTCGGGCGTGCTGGTCGTCGCCGCGACACACTCGTTCGCCGAAACGCCGTCCCCTGACATCATCCTCGTCCCCGGCGGATTCACGACGATGGAGCACGCACGCGACGAGAAGGTGCTCGACTGGCTGCGTCGCGCGCACGAGACCACCACGTGGACGGCGTCGGTGTGCTCGGGCTCGATCATGCTGGCCGCCGCAGGCTTGCTCGACGGCAAGCGCGCGACGTCGCACTGGGCTGCCCTCTCGGCGCTGAAAGCGTTGGGTGTGACGCCCGTCGGCGACGAGCGCATCGTCGCGGCAGACGATGGGTCCGACAACAAGATCGTCACGTGCGCAGGCGTCTCGGCCGGGATCGATCTCGGGCTGTGGCTCGCGGGTCAGATCGGCGGCGAGGGCCGCGCGAAGGTCATCCAGCTGTCGATGGAGTACGACCCGCAGCCGCCGTTCGACTCCGGACACATGTCGAAGGCGTCGGCGACGACGAAGGCGGCCGCCACCGCGCTGATGTCGAAGGACCTCGTCAAGCCCAAGCAGCTTCGAGCCGCCACGGGTCTGCTGTGGGACCACGCGATCGAGCGCGCACGCGGGAAGCGCCGCAAGGGCCGCGCTCGCAGGGAAGATGTAGCCTCTGCTGGGTGAATCTGGCCTACGACGACAGAGGTACCGGCGATCCGGTGCTGTTCATCGCCGGTCGGGGTGGGGCGGGCCGCACCTGGCATCTGCACCAGGTCCCGGCGTTCGTGCGCGCCGGCTATCGGGCGGTCACGTTCGACAACCGGGGGATCGGCGCCACCGAGCAGGCGAGCGGCTTCGGCACAGAGCAGATGGTCGCCGACACCGCGGCGCTGATCGAGAAGCTCGACCTCGACCCGGTCCGCATCGTCGCAGTGTCGATGGGCTCGTTCATCGCGCAGGAGTTGATGGTGGCGCGCCCGGAGCTGGTCAGGTCCGCGGTGCTGATGGCGACCAGGGGCCGACACGACCGGACCCGTGACTTCTTCCGCACCGCGGAACGCGCGCTCGCCGACTCCGGCATCGAGCTGCCCGCCTCGTATGACGCCAAGTTGAGGCTGCTCGAGAGCTTCAGCCCGGCGACGCTCAACGACGACCTCGCGGTGCGCGACTGGATCGACATGTTCACGATGTGGCCGAACAAGGCCACCCCGGGCATGCGGGCCCAGCTGGAGGTCAGCCCGCACGACAACAGGCTGCCCGCTTACCGAAGTATTACCGCCCCCGTGCTCGTCATCGGCTTCAGCGACGACATCGTGCTGCCCCCGCACCTCGGACGCGAGGTGGCGAACGCCCTCCCCAACGGCCGCTACCTGGAGATTCGCGACGCCGGCCACCTCGGCTTCATCGAGAAACCGCAGGTGGTGAACGTAGCGGCGCTCGACTTCTTCGCCGAATAGGCTGTAGTGGTGAACCCATCAACGGCACAGGCGCGTGTCGTCGTCGACGAACTCATTCGCGGCGGCGTGCGTGACATCGTCCTGTGTCCGGGGTCGCGCAACGCGCCTCTGGCATTCGCGCTGCACGACGCCGACCGCGAAGGCCGGGTTCGGCTGCATGTGCGCATCGACGAACGCACCGCCGGATTCCTGGCGATCGGCCTGGCGGTGGCCGAGGGCGCCCCGGTGTGTGTGGCGATGACGTCGGGCACCGCCGTGGCCAACCTCGGCCCCGCGGTGGTGGAGGCCAACTACGCCCGCGTGCCGCTGATCGTGCTGTCGGCCAACCGGCCCTATGAACTCCTCGGCACCGGCGCCAACCAGACGATGGAGCAGCTGGGGTACTTCGGCTCACAGGTGCGCGCGAACATCAGCCTCGGGCTCGCCCCCGAATTGAAGGGAGCCGCGCCCGGCGATATCGACAAGTTCAACGCGCAGTGGCGGTCGGCGACGTGCCGAGTCCTGGTGGCGGCCACCGGTTCTCGCACCGCCAACGCCGGGCCGGTGCAGTTCGACATTCCGCTGCGCGAGCCGCTGGTGCCCGACCGCGACCACGACCCGTCGACGTCGTACGCACCGCAGGGTCGCCCCGGTGGCAAGCCGTGGACCTACACCCCGCCGGTGACGTTCGACCAGCCGCTCGACATCGACCTCACGCCGGACACCGTCGTCATCGCCGGCCACGGCGCGGGCCCGCATCCCAACCTGGCCGGTTTGCCCACCGTCTCCGAACCGACGGCGCCCCCGGCGGCCAATCCCCTACATCCGCTGGCGCTGCCGCTGCTGTGCCCGCAGCAGGTGATCATGCTCGGCCGCCCGACCCTGCATCGGCCGGTTTCCACGCTCCTTGCCGACCCGTCGGTGCCGGTGTTC
>DATEIG010000308.1:0-5843 GCA_035279185.1 Mycobacterium sp. | reverse complement strand
GTGTTGGTGCGGCTGACGCCGCGGAACTACTCGATCTCGTCGAGCCCGTTGGTCAGCCCCCACGAGGTGCAGTTGACGGTGTCGGTGGTGCGGTATCGGGGCGCCGGCGGCGCCCAGCGCGGCGGGGTGTGCTCGACGTATTTGGCCGATCGCGCGCACTCGGCGCCGGTGCCGGTGTTCCTGCAGCGGTCGCCGCATTTCCGGCCGCCGAAGGATGCCGACACCCCGATGATCATGGTGGGGCCGGGCACCGGCGTCGCGCCGTTCCGGGGATTCCTGCAGGAGCGCCGCGCACTCGGTCACACGGGACGCAACTGGTTGTTCTTCGGTGACCAGCGGCGCAGCGAAAATTACTACTACCGTGCTGATTTCGAGGACATGGTGCGCGACGGGTTCCTCAACCGGCTGGATCTGGCCTTCTCCCGCGACCAGCCCGAGCGCGTCTACGTGCAGCACAAGATGGGCGACTACGGCGCCGACGTGTGGCGCTGGCTCGAGGAGGGCGCGCACCTCTACGTGTGCGGCGACGCGGGCAGGATGGCCCGCGACGTCGACGCCGCGCTGACATCGATCATCAAGACTCACGGCCGGATGTCGGCGGAGGCCGCACACCACTACAAGCGTGAACTGGTTGCCGACAAGCGCTACGTGCGCGACGTGTACTGACGTTTCACCTGCGCACGCCGGTCGACCGTGTCACCATTGCGCATGCGCATTGTGTTTGCCGCCGCGGCAGTAGCCCTCGGGTCCTCGATCATCTGCGCCCCGACCGCGACCGCGATTCCCGGCTATCAGTCCTGCGGGCCGTACAACGGCTACCAGATCGACGTGAGAAACGTGGCGTGCGAGGACGCCTGGCTGGTCGATGCCTACGACTGGGTGAGCGGTCCGAAGTTCCAGACGATTGCCGCCTACGACTGTTACACCGGCACCGCCGCTGTCAGGCCGATCGTGCTGACGTGCGTCTCGCCCGATGGCGAGTTGGTGGTTTCGGAATAAGGGATCAGGACACCATGTCCAGCGACAACACCATCAACGGCATTCGCCGGGTGGATCTGGAGTCCCGCGGCCCGTGGCGACGCAGGCTGCAGTGGTTGATCGGCGGTCAGATCACCGCCAGCAAGCGTGCACTGGCGATTCAGCGGCGGGTGGCCATGCCGTTCGAACCGATGGTGATGAGGCTGACACGCGGGCGGCTGACGCTCAGTCCGACGTTGCCGGTCGTGGTGTTGACGTCGGTGGGCGCGCGCAGCGGTGAACGTCGTGACGTTCCGCTCGCGTACTTCACTGACGGCGACGACGTGGTGCTGATCGCGTCGAACTACGGAGGCTCACGACATCCCGCCTGGTATCACAACTTACGGGCGAACCCCGAGTGCGAGTTGCACATCGGACCGCGGGGCGGTCGTTTTGTCGCGCGCGAAGCCGACGGGGCGGACCGCGACCGACTCTACGAACTGGCCAGGGAGCGGCTCGCCGGTGTCTTCGCGTTGCACGAAGAGCGCAGCGGGGACCGGAAGATCCCGGTCATGCGATTGACGCCCGCCTGACGCACGTCGGGACGAAGATATCTCCGGGGGACCTGAACGGCAGGGGAGATCCCATGGCACACGGCTTGACGCGCGCAACAACATCACGAACCATATCCGCGCTCCTGGCGGCGGTCAGCGCAGGACTCACGGTATTCGCAATGATCGGCGCGCCCGTCGCCGTCGCCCAGAGTTGCAAACCGAGTCAAGTGTGGCTCAACGGTGAGTGCACTTATCCTCCCGATGATTCCGGCGGACCTCCCGAACCGAGGCTCATCACCGAACACGGCCCAGCGGGCTCTTCAACGACGCACATCGTGGATGGCAAGCCTGAACGGTAGAGCACGGGGGTGGCAGAAGCCCTCGATTGTGGATCCGACGACGTTTTTTGGACGATTCCGTCGTCAGTTTCACAAACGGGCACGGCGGCTAACCGTGTTCTGTGTCCGAGGGGGGACTTGAACCCCCACGCCCGTTAATAGGGCACTAGCACCTCAAGCTAGCGCGTCTGCCATTCCGCCACTCGGACCTGCTCTGGGCAGCTAAGGCTATCGGATCGGCGGGCGATGGCCCAAACCCGACGCCGGTGGGTGGTGGTAGGAAAGGGGACTGTGAGCCAACCCCTCAACGCCGCCGCCGAGGTCGTCGACCTCGTGCGCTCGCTGATCAGGTTCGACACCTCCAACACCGGCGAGCTGGAGACCACGAAGGGCGAGGCGGAGTGCGCCCGCTGGGTGCTCGGGCAGCTGGAGGAGGCCGGTTATCAATGCGAGTACATCGAGGCGGGCGCGCCGGGCCGCGCCAATGTCTTCACCCGGCTGACGGGCGCCGACTCCTCTCGCGGCGCGCTCATGCTGCACGGACACCTCGACGTGGTGCCCGCCGAGGCGTCTGATTGGAGCGTGCACCCGTTCTCCGGCGCGCTCGAAAACGGCTACGTGTGGGGCCGCGGGGCCGTCGACATGAAGAACATGGTCGGCATGATGATCGCAGTCGCCCGCGCGTTCAAGCGATCCGGCACGGTTCCGCCGCGCGACCTGGTTTTCGCCTTCGTCTCCGACGAAGAGGCCGGCGGCAAGTACGGCTGCAAATGGCTCGTCGAGAACCGGCCCGATCTCTTCGAAGGCGTGACCGAGGCGGTGGGCGAGGTCGGCGGGTTCTCGTTGACGGTGCCGCGCCGGGAAGGCGGCGAACGCACGCTCTACCTCGTCGAAACGGCCGAGAAGGGCATGAAGTGGATGCGGCTGACCGCCCGTGCGCGGGCCGGCCACGGCTCGATGGTCCATGACGACAACGCAGTGACCATCCTGGCCGAGGCCGTGGCCAAGCTGGGCAGGCACCGGTTTCCGGTGGTCATGTCCGACTCGGTTGAACAGTTCTTGGAGGCTGTGGCGGAGGAGACGGGATACACGTTCGACGCGGCGTCGCCCGACCTGGAGGGCACCGTCGCCAAACTGGGCCCGATCGCCAGGATCGTCGGTGCGACGCTGCGTGACACCGCCAACCCGACGATGCTCAAATCCGGATACAAGGCCAACGTCATCCCTGCGACCGCGGAGGCCGTGGTCGACTGCCGCATCCTGCCCGGCAGGCTGGAGGCCTTCGAGCGCGAGGTCGACGAGATCATCGGGCCCGACGTGACCCGCGAATGGATCACCGACCTACCGGCCTACGAGACCAGCTTCGACGGCGACCTGGTCGATGCGATGAACAACGCGATCCTGGCCACCGACCCCGACGCGCGTACGGTGCCGTACATGTTGTCGGCGGGCACCGATGCGAAACACTTTGCGCGGCTGGGAATCCGCTGTTTTGGCTTCGTACCGCTGAAGCTCCCGCCCGACCTCGACTTCGCCGCGCTGTTCCACGGCGTCGACGAGCGGGTACCCGTTGATGCGCTGACGTTCGGCGCCCAGGTTCTCGAGCACTTCCTGCTGCACTGCTGATCACACGAAAGGGACCACCGATGGCATTTCCGTACAACACCTACGACCATCTTCCGAAGCTGCCCACGTTCACGCTGACGTCCGAGTCGTTCAATGACGGCGACGCATGGGGCACCGACCAGGTCAGCGGCATCATGGGCGCCGGAGGAGAGGACATCTCGCCGCAGCTGAGCTGGTCAGGCTTCCCCGAGGAGACCAAGAGCTTCGCCGTCACCGTGTACGACCCGGATGCGCCGACAGGGTCCGGCTTCTGGCACTGGGCCGTGGCCGACCTGCCCGCAAGCGTCACCGAACTGTCCGCGAATGCCGGCGATGGCAGCGACTTGCCCGGTGGTGCAGTGACTTTGGCCAACGACGCCGGGCAGAAGCGCTTCATCGGCGCCGCGCCGCCGCAGGGACACGGCGTTCACCGCTACTTCGTCGTCGTGCACGCTGTCGACGTCGAGAAGCTGGACCTGCCCGACGGAGCAACGCCGGCCTTCCTCGGCTTCAACCTGTTCCAGCACGCGATCGCCCGGGCCATCATCCACGGGACGTACGAGCAGACCTAGACCCGTCAGCGCGTCGCCGAGCCGACGGCCTCGCTCAGCGAGGAGAACCCGCCGTCGTGCAGGCGGCGGGCGATGCCGTCGTGAATCTGCTTGGCCCACAAGCCGCCGCCGTAGATGAACCCGGTGTAGCCCTGGAGAAGCGATGCGCCCGAGGTGATGCGGTCCCATGCGTCGTCGGCGCTCTCGATGCCGCCGACGCTGATCAGCACCAGCGTGTCGCCCACCCTGCCGTACAACCGTCGCAACACCTCGGCCGACCGCCGCGCGACCGGCGGACCCGATATTCCGCCCGGCCCCAGTTCGGCCACCCCCGGCGTCGCCAGTCCGTCGCGGGACACCGTCGTGTTGGTGGCGACGATCCCGGCGAGGCCCAATTCGACTGCGAGGTCTGCGATTTCGTCGACGTCGGTGTCGGAGAGGTCGGGTGCGATCTTGACCAGTACGGGCGTGGTGGTCTCTTCCTTGACCGCCGCCAGAATCGGCCGCAAGCTCGAGACGGCCTGCAGGTCGCGCAGCCCGGGAGTGTTGGGTGAGCTGACGTTGACCACCAGATAGGTCGCCAACGGCCCCACCAGCCGGGCGCTCTCCCGGTAGTCGTCGACGGCCTGCTCGGCGGGCACCGCCTTGGTCTTGCCGATGTTGACCCCGATCGGCACGTCGGGTGAGTGCCGGGCCAGCCGCAGCGCGAGTTCACCCGCGCCGTGGTTGTTGAAGCCCATCCGGTTGAGCAGCGCGCGATCATCGGGCAGGCGGAACAGGCGCGGCGGGGGATTACCCGGCTGCGGATGCGCGGTGACGGTCCCGACCTCGGCGTATCCGAAGCCCAGCGCACCCCAGGCGGCGAGCCCCGTCCCATTCTTGTCGAAACCGGCGGCCAGGCCCATCGGCCCGGGAAACCGGGTGCCGAACACGGTGCTGGCCAGCACGGGGTCATGCGGCGCCAGCCGTTTCGTCAGCGCTCGTCGGGCGGGACGCGGCGCGGTGCCCGCGCGCAGGCCGCGGAAAACCCAGGTGTGTATGCGCTCGGCGGGAACGAGAAAAAGCGCCCGCCGGGCCGCCTGGTACATCACATCGCCGGCTGGTCGGTCGCGGCTGAGCTGTTGAGCGTGGACTTCCTGCGTCGCAACAACACTCGTCGGCTGCCGTCGGTGTAGAGCCGGACGCGGGTCAATTCCCAGCCGCGGTACTCGGCCTCGATGGACAGCCGGGTGGAGGCGCTGATGCGGGTCAGGTCGGGAGGTAGCCGCAGCGGCACCCATTCGTACTCGTCGGACAGGTCGGCGTCCCAGCCGGGCGGCATCCTGCCGCGCTGTACCGCGCTCACCGCACGCCCTCGGCGTTTGTGATCACCTGCACCCCTGCTCCGGTACCCGACACCACATACAGCGTGCCAGACGCTTCGTCGAAGGCCAGGGAGTTCGGCTGCTGCACGGTCGGATAACGCACCTTCTCGACAGGAATTCCGGTTGCCAAATCGTAACCAATGACCGAATTCGCGGCCGTTTGTGACACCCACGCCAGCCGCGAGGAGCCCGCGAGCCCGTAGGGCGCGTCGCGCACGGGAGCGCGCTGACGCAGCATCAGCGGGTCGGTGGTGAAGACCAGCAGGCCGTCGCCTCGGGTGTCGGCGACCAACACCCGACCCGCGCTGTCGGCGGCAATCGTGGTCGCCCCTTCGCCTGCGCGCAACGCATGCTCGGCCTTGGTGCCGGTGGAGTCGACGGTCGTCACCGATGTCTGGCCGCGGTCCAAGACGACGGCCGTATCACCCTGTGTGACAAGGGCGTCGACGCGGGCGAAGATCTTCAGTTCCGCGC
>DATEIG010000307.1:0-6219 GCA_035279185.1 Mycobacterium sp. | reverse complement strand
TGGGCCGGTGTGCCGCTGACCGACCGCCGCACCGAGCGGCGCACGCTGCTCGTCGACGCGGCGTTCGGGCTGTTCGGCGACGAGGGCGAGTCCGCGGTGTCGGTGCGCTCGGTCTGCCGCGAGTGCGGGCTGAACACGCGCTACTTCTACGAGAGCTTCGCCGACGTCGACGACCTTCTCGGCGCGGTCTACGACCGGGTCAGCGCCGAACTCGTCGAGGTCGTCACCGCGGCCATCGACAGCGCGGAGGATTCCGTGCGCGGGCGCACCCGCGCGGGTATCGCCGCGGTGCTCGGCTTCAGCTCGGCCGACCCGAAGCGCGGTCGCGTGCTGTTCACCGAGGCGCGGGCCAACCCGGTGCTCGCCGAACGCCGCGCGGCCGCACAGGAACTGCTGCGGGAAGGCGTCCTGACCGAGGGGGGCAGGCTCACGCCGCAGTCCGACCCCGTGGCCGCCGCGGTCGGCGCGGCGATCTTCACCGGCGCGATGGCCGAGCTGGCCCAGCAGTGGCTCGCGGGCAATCTCGGCGATCACCTCGACGCCGTCGTCGATCACGCGATCGCGCTCATTCTGTAAGCCGCCCCGCCGTCAGTCACGCTGTTGAATGATGGCGGCATGAGCGCATTCGATGTCGTCGAGGCATCCATCGCCGAGCTGCGGGCCGCCCTCGAGTCGCAAGCGGTGACCTCGGTCGGGCTGGTGAGCGCCTACCTCGCCCGGATCGCGGCCTACGACCACGGCGGCATCCGGCTGAACTCCGTCGTCGTGATGAACACCGACGCGCTCGCCGAAGCCGAGGCATCCGACGCGCGGCGGGCCCGCGGCGAGTCGCTCGGACCGCTCGACGGAATCCCCTACACCGCCAAGGACAGCTACCTCGTTCGCGGGCTCACCGCGGCGTGCGGCTCGCCCGCGTTCGAACACCTTGTCGCACAACGGGATGCGTACACCATCGAGCGGCTGCGCAGCGCGGGAGCGGTCTGCCTCGGGCTGACGAACATGCCGCCGATGGCGAACGGTGGGATGCAGCGCGGCGTCTACGGCCGCGCCGAAAGTCCTTATAACGCCGACTATCTGACGTCGGCGTTCGGCTCGGGCTCGTCGAACGGCTCGGGGACGGCCACCGCCGCGAGCTTTGCGGCGTTCGGCCTCGGCGAGGAGACGTGGTCGAGCGGGCGGGCGCCCGCCTCGAACAACGCCCTGTGCGCGTACACGCCGTCACGGGGGGTGATCTCGACGCGGGGCAACTGGCCTCTGGTGCCGACGATGGACGTCGTCGTACCCCACACCCGCACCATGGCCGACCTTCTGGAACTCCTCGACGTCGTGGTCGCCGACGACGCCGAGACCCGCGGCGACTTCTGGCGCGCGCAACCGTGGGTCGACATCCCGCGTGCCAGTGCGGTGCGCCCGCCGTCGTATCCCGCACTCGCACCGCGCGATTCGGCCGCCGCGACGGCCGCGCTCGCGGGCAAGCGATTCGGAGTGCCGCGCATGTACGTCAACGCCGACGAGGAGGCGGGCACCGCGACCAACCCCGGCATCGGCGGTCCGACGGGACACCGCATCCACACCGCAGCCGCTGTCATCGACCTGTGGGACGCGGTCAGCCGCGACCTCGTGCAAGCGGGCGCGGAACTCGTGCTCGTCGATTTCCCCGCGGTCACGAACTACGAAGGTGACCGCCCGGGTGCGCCGACGATCGCGACGCGCGGACTCGTCAGCCAGGATTTCTTGACACGCGAAATCGTCGACCTGTCCGCGTGGGCGTGGGACGACTTCCTGCGGGCCAACGGCGACCCGAATTTCCCCGGTCTCGCCGAGATCGACGGGTCGCGGATCTTCCCGCATCCGGAGGGTGCGCTGCCGGACAGGTACGACGGTTTCGACGACCACATCGAGGCGTATCCCGCTCATGTTCAAGCTCATCCGGTGAGCGGGATCGCCGAGATCCCGCATCTCGAGGAGGGCCTGCGCGGGCTGGAGGAGACCCGTCGTATCGACCTGGAGGAGTGGATGGCCCGTCTCGGCCTCGACGCCGTCATCTTCCCCGCCGTCGCCGACGTCGGCCCCGCCGACATGGACGTCAACGAGGCGTCCGCGGATCTCGGCTGGCGCAACGGGGTGTGGGTCGCCAACGGCAACCTGGTGCCGCGCCACCTCGGCATACCGACAGTGACCGTGCCGATCGGTACCCGGACCGATATCGGGATGCCGGTGGGTATGACGGTGGCCGGCCGCGCGTACGACGACACCGCGCTTCTCACGATCGCTGCCGCGGTCGAGGCGACAGGCAATCGGCGGACAACGCCACCCCTGACCCCGCCGCTCGGCTGACGTTTCCTCTAGGTCGACACCATGGTGAGGACGCGCGGGCCGTCTTCGGTCACGGCGATGGTGTGCTCGGAGTGCGCGGTGTTCGAGCCGTCTGCCGAGCGCAGCGTCCAGCCGTCGGGATCGACCTCCAACTCCGCGCTTCCGCGCGACCACCACGGCTCGAGCGCAAGCGTCATGCCCGGACGCAGCGCCAGCCCGCGTCCCCGCCTGCCACGGTTGGGCACGTGCGGGTCCTCGTGCATGGTGCGGCCGATGCCGTGGCCGCCGAAATCGGTGTTGACCGCGTAGCCCTCGGCGTCGGCCACCTCCCCGATGGCCGCCGAGATGTCGCCGAGGTGGCCACCGGGAACCGCGACGGCGATGCCGGCGGCCAGGGCGCGGCGAGTCGAGTCGACCAGCGCGCCGTCGGCAGGGTCGGCGCTGTCGCCGACCATCACCGTGACCGCGGAGTCGGCCGCCCACCCGTCGATCGACACCGCGAAGTCCATCGTGAGCACGTCGCCGTCGCGCAGCACGTAGTCGCGCGGGAGTCCGTGTAGCACACCGTCATTCACGGACAGGCAGATGACGTTGCGGAACGGCCCGCGGCCGAAGGACGGCGCGTAGTCCCAGTAGCACGAGGTCGCGCCGCGATCGGCGACGAGCGCCCTCGCCCGGTGCTCGAGCGCCATCAGGTTCACCCCCGGCTCGGCTTCGCGCGCGAGCGTGGCGAGCGTCTGCCCGACGAATTCCCCGGTGACGGCCATCTTGTCGATTTCCTTGGCCGTCTTGAGTTCGATCATGCGTGCTCCGTGTGCGTTGGTATTTTTATACCGACCCTACCAGCGGCGGTATTTGAATACCGGTTATGCTTCCCGCATGGTTCGCGTTCCTCTGAGCCCCGAGCAGATCCGAGCCGGGCAGCGGCTCGGCGCACTGATCAGGACCGCCCGCGCGGGTCGGCCGCCGGAGGACATCGCCCGCGACGCCGGGATCTCGCCGGAGACGTTGCGCAAGATCGAAGTCGGCAGGCTTCCGAGCCCCAGCTTCGGCACGGTGGTCGGGCTGTGCGACGCGCTCGGCCTGGCGCTGCAGACGGCCGTCGACGTCTGGCGCGGCGACGGCGACGAGCGGATCGCGATCTAACCCGCCTGCGCGAAGTTCTCGGTCAGCGCCTCGACGACGGGGCGCCACACCGGCTCGGGAAGGTCGTGGCCCATGCCGTCGACGACGACGAACCGCGCGCCCGGAATCACTTTCGCCAGGCTGCGGCCGTTGCGTGGCCGCACCATCGGATCGTCGCTGCCGTGGATGACGACCGTCGGTGCGGCGATGCGCCTGGTGTAGCGCAGCAGGCTGCCGGTGCCGAGGATGGCGTCGAACTGCCGCATCATGCCCTGCGGGTAGTCGCTGCGGGCTCGCAAGTCCTCGACCCTGCGGCGCAGCGCGTCGACGGGCGGTAAATAGTTGGGCCCGTTGATGATCGAGATGTTACGGACCTCGGCGGCAAGGCGCTGCTCCCACGGCGCGTCCTTCGACGGACCGCCGAACGCCAACCTGATCACCCGCCATCGCGGCACCGCCGACAGCAGCCGGTTCGAGCTGGACATGATCAACCCCAGCGACGAGACCCGGTCGGGGTGCTCGGCGGCGAGCACCTGCGCGATCATCCCGCCCATCGATGCGCCGACGACGTGCGCGCGTTCGACACCGAGGTGGTCGAGCAGACCCTTCACGTCGACGGCCATGTCCACCAGCGTGTACGGCACCTCGCTGCGCCGGCCCGTGACGTGGCGAAGCACCCGCGGGTACACCGAGCCGTCGGCCTTCATGCCGTGCAACTTGGTCGACAGCCCGGTGTCGCGATGGTCGAAACGGATCACCCGGTATCCCGCGTCGACGAGCCGTGCGCAGAACCCGTCCGGCCACATCGGCAGCTGCGCCCCGACGCCCATGATCAGCAGCACGGGCGGGGCGTCGGCGCTTCCCTGCGCACGCGGGGAGCAGGAGGGCAGGAGCTCCTCGTAGAACAGCTCGACGTCGCCGCACAGAGCCGTCCCGCTGCGGGTTTGCATCTCACATTTCTACGCCGTCTTCTTCCAGGGCTTGATCCAGTCGGTCTCCTCCCAGCCGAGGTTGCCCGCCATCAGCTCGTACATCGTTGCGCCGTCGATGGATTCGCGGATGATGTCGCAGTGTCCCGCGTGCCGGGTCAGCTCCTCCACGAGGTGCATCGCCACCCACCGGACATTCCAGAAGTCCAGGTCCTGCGGGAACCACGGCACGTCGTGCGGGACGGGCACCTGGGTGTCGAGGTCGGCTTCGGCGAACGTCTTCAGGGTGTCCTCGTTCTGCGCGCGCAGCTTCTCGAGGAGGTCGTCGAGCGTCTCGTCGTCGCGCATCTCGTACTGGTCCTGGTATTCGGCGGCCTGCTCCTCGAACGGCCGCTCGTCGCGCGGCGGCGAGTTCGGCGCGGCCTTCACCCGTGCCGTCCAGCTGTGCTGCACGCCCGCGGCGTGCTTGACGAGCCCGCCGATCGACAACGCGCTCACCGAGGGTTTCGACCGGGCTTGCTCGTCGGTCAGCCCATAGGCCACCGAGAAGAACGCATCCTGGTTGAACCGCAGGAAGTTCAGCAGCGTCTGCTTCTCGTCGGTGGCGGGTCGGGGCATTCCGTCCATTGCTCAGTTCTCCTTATCGTCGGGATTGTTGGCGTAAAGATCTCGTATGCAGGCGATTTCGGCGCCGTGGTGGATCACCTCGCGGTTGATGTGCAGGACGAGCGCCATGAACGGATAGTCGGCGTAGGGACCCTCCGCTGCGCCGCACGGTCGGTGCAACCCATCGTCGGCGAGACCTCGCACGCCCGCAATCCATTTGTCGTAGACGTCGTCGAGTTGGGCCAGCGCCGTCGTCGCGTCGGTCGCGTACGGCCAGCTCTGATAGTCGGCGGGCGGGCCGCCGAAGTGCGAGTGGTTGCGCATCGCCAGCACACCGACGATGACGTGGGCGAGCCGCCACGCGATCGTGGTGAACGGTGCGGGCTCCGGCGCGGGATAGGCGAAGTCGATCGCCCCGTCGCGGTGCACGGTCCAGCAGTTCGGCACGGGCGCCCAGAAATACTCGGCGTCGGTCAGGCTGTCGAGGCGCGGCCGCAACTGGGTGGTCCAGTGGAAGTCGAGTTGATCGGCGAGTTGGTCGGTGACCACTGTTGTCGAGCTCATGGGTCCAACCTCTCACGGCCTTAGGACAGTTTCCGTCCTAAGAGTGTGCGAGCCTGACACCATGGCCGAAACGACCAGCCGGGTGCTGCAGCTCCTCGGCCTGCTGCAGTCGCGGCGCGTGTGGTCGGGCGAGGAGCTCGCCGACCGGCTCGGGGTGACGACCCGCAGCGTGCGCCGCGATGTCGATCGGCTGCGTGACCTGGGGTATCCGGTGCTCGCCAGCAGGGGCCACGGCGGCGGCTACCAGCTGGGCGCAGGCGCCGCGCTGCCACCGCTTCTGCTGGACCCCGACGAGGCGGTCGCGATGGCGGTCTGTCTGCGGCTGGCCGCAGGTGGCAGCGTCGCGGGCGTCGGCGAGTCGGCGTTGCGCGCGCTGAGCAAGCTGGACCAGGTGATGCCGTCGAAACTGCGGTCGCAGGTGTCGGCCGTCCACGAGGCCACCGTCACGCTCGCCTGGAACTCCTCCGACTCGCCGGTCGAACCGGAGGTGCTGATGATCCTGGCCCGCGCCTGCCGTGACCGCGAACACGTCTCGGTGTCCTATGTGGACCGCGCGGGCAACGCCACCGACCGCAGGTTGGAGCCCTATCAACTGGTGACGACGGGAAAGCGTTGGTATCTCTTGGCGTTCGATCGTGACCGCCAGGACTGGCGAAGCCTGCGACTGGACCGGATGCAC
>DATEIG010000306.1:0-2756 GCA_035279185.1 Mycobacterium sp. | reverse complement strand
GTCTACGACGATCTCGCGATCATCTGCAGGCCCGGCGCCGACGAGCGCTGGGCCGAGGTGCCCGCGGCCGAGGACGCCGTCCGCGCCGAGGGTTATCGCGTCGTGCGGATCGAAGCGCCGGGCACCCTCGACGGCGGTGATGTGCTCAAGCACGGCGGCACCGTCTGGGTCGGCGTGGGCGGACGCACGAATGCCGAAGGAGTCGCGCAGTTGCAGTCGCACTTGGAGCCGTTCGGCGTCACCGTGATTGGCGTCCCGCTCACGAAGGCGCTGCACCTGAAGTCCGCGGTGACGGCACTGCCGGACGGAACGATCGTCGGCTGGGAGCCCGTCCTCGACGACCCCGGTGTGTGGGGTGAGAAGTTCCTCGCCGTGCCCGAGGAACCGGGCGCGCACGTCGTGCTGCTCGACGACGACGCGCTGCTGATGTCGTCTGCGGCGCCGAAGACCGCAGAACTGTTCGAACAGCGCGGTTACCGGGTGATCGCCGTCGACATCTCGGAGTTCGAGAAGCTCGAGGGCTGCGTGACGTGTCTATCGGTGCGGCTGCGGGGCCGGCCCGCTCAGCCGACGAACTGAGCCCGAGAGTAGCGGCTCAGGCGACGGGAGCCGGGCCGAAGCCCCATTCCATGCAGGTCCACCCGCCGTCGTCGAACCAGGTATTCGAGACCCCGGCATTGTTGACCGTGGTCCCCGATGCTCGTCCGTTCTCGGCGACGGTCCCTGTGTAGTGGTTCGTCGGTGCGGCGGGAATAGGGGCATCGTTCGTGTAGGTCACGCTCTTGATTCGCCACGGCACAGTGAAGTCGATCTTGTTGCTGCCCTTCGCCACCCCGCCGTTGATCGGCCCCTCCCAGTCCATGCCCTGGGCACCGGCGTAGCTGGCTTGCCCACCTTGGCCACCGTTGGCCCAGTCGATCTGGATCGCCAGCCCGTTGTCCTGGTGGAAGACGGAGTGGGCGGGTGGAACCCAGTCACATTTGTTGGGCCCGGCCTCGGCGCAAGGGGATAGACACAGCGTGGTCGTCGTCGCCAAGAGGGCGACCGTCATGACGTGCTTCATGGGAATTCCTCTGGGTCTGGTCCGCGGTGTGATGCTATGCCTGAAACAGCGCGAGAAGTATCAGGTGTTTCCCTAGATTTCAGCGTGGAAACCGGCGACTCTCGTCAGGGGCCCGCCAACCCGCTCACTGACCTTCCAGCACCGCCGACGGGCCGCGGTTGAGCATCTGGCGGGCCACGATGACACGCTGAATCTCGCTTGCGCCCTCCCAGATTCGTTCCACGCGGAGCTCTCGGAACATCCGCTCGGCGACGTTCTCCCGCATGTACCCGCGTCCCCCGAACACCTGCACGGCGCGGTCGGCGACCCGCCCCGCCATCTCCGAGCAGTACAGCTTGGCCATAGACGCCTGCCCGTGCAGGATCTTGCGGTCACGCCCCTCGTCGATCGATCGCGCGACCTCGTAGAGCATCGAGCGCGCGGCGAACAGTTCGGTGGCGCTCTCGGCCAGCATGCCCGCTACCAACTGGTATTCGCCGAGTGGCTTGCCACCGACTTCGCGCGCCTGCGCGAACTCCGTCATCTCGTCGACCAGGCGCTGTGCGGCACCGACGCAGCGCGACGCCACCATCATCCGCTCGAACCGGAACCAGTCCTGGGTGAACGTCATCGGCTCACCCTCGGCTCCGACGAGATGCGATGCAGGGACCCGCACGTCGTTGAATGCGACGATCGGGTGTTCGTCGGCGATGTTGTGCGAATAGTGCGGCGTGCGAACGACTTCCATACCGGGCCATGGCACGTCGACCACAAGCAGGACATGGTCACCCGCGTGCTCGCCGGTCCTCAGCACGGCCTCCACGAACACGTAGTCGGCCAAGTTGTACGACGTGACATGCCATTTGACGCCGTTGATGACGTATTCGTCGCCTTCGCGGTGCGCGGTGGTCTGCAATTCCGAGACGTCGCTGCCGGCGAACTCCTCGGTGATCGCATACGCCTCGTGCTTCTCGCCGCGCACCGACGGCAGCAGCCAGCGCTCGCGCTGGTAGTCCGTCGCCACCTCGGGCCACCACTGCGGCGGCGTCGCCATCACCCATGCGAGGCCGTTCGTGACCCGCCCGCACTGCTCCTGCACGAGCACCTGCTGCAGGGCGCTGCATCCGCGTCCGCCCACGGACTCGGGCATGTTGGTGGCGTAGAGGCCGAGTTCGATCGCGCGCCGCGAGTGCTCCGCCGTCAGCTCCTTGGGGAGCAGCCCGCCCGCCATCTCCGCCTCGACCTCGTGCGGCATCAGGGACTCCACGAAGGCCCGCGCCGTATCGCGGATCCGCAGATCCTCTTCCGAGAGTCCGTACATCGCCACAGCCGCTCCTCGCTCTTGACTGATTGTTCAGTCTATGTCAGCGTTCCCTACTATGACCAGTGCTGACGTAGTTGTCGTGGGTGGCGGAACGGTCGGAGCGTGGACGGCCGTCCAACTCGCGGAACGCGGCGTGAAACGTGTGGTTCTGCTCGAGAAGGGGACGCTCGGCGACGGCGCGAGCAGCAGGGCCGCGGGCATGGTCAGGGCTCAGGGAGGCACCGAGCCCGCCATCGTGCTCGGCATGCGCACGCAGGATTTCTACATGGCCAGCGGCGACCGCTTCCCGCTCGACTGCGGCTTCGTCGCGCAGGGCTATCTGATGCCGTGCTTCAGCGATGCGGAGGTCGCGCAGGCCAAGGACCGCGTCGCGCTGCAGCAGAAGATCGG
>DATEIG010000305.1:0-2561 GCA_035279185.1 Mycobacterium sp. | reverse complement strand
GGAGCCCATCGCGTCCGCGCCGAGTGACAGCGCCAGCGAGAGGACCAGCGCTATGCCGACGAATGCCGCGGTATGCGCGAAGGCGGCGAATCGAAACCCGAACGCGTATCCGACTCCGGTCGCCGCGGTCAGCGAGACGGCGGCCCGGATGAGCGCGGAGAGCATCCGCGCGGTGACGGGAACCAGCGCGAGCATCGGAAGCGAGCGCAGCCGGACACCCATGCCGCTCAAGTGATCACGGGCCGCCCGGTCGGCTGTCGTCATCGCCGCGAAGATCATCGCCTGGACGACGACCACGGGAAGGATGTACTGCGCGTAACTGACGTCTCCGGTGTCGATGACCTTGCGCAGCGTGATGGTGAAGCACACGAAGAAGGCCGCAGGGCCGAGGACCGAGAACACCAGGTCGCCGTCGCGCAACGTCGCGAGCACCGAGCGTTCTGTCAGCGCGCCGAGCGCCGTCATCCAGCCGCCTGCGCCGGGCCGCCCTCGCCGGTCAGCGTCAAGAACACCTCGTCGAGCGACGGTTTACGCAAGGAGATGTCGGCCAACTCGACGCCGAGCGATCCGACCCGGGAGAACACCTCGCCGAGGGTCGTCACGCCGTCGGGAGCCGGCAGCGATACGGCGGTGTCGGTCACCTCGATACCCGGAAAGCCGTGCAGCGCGGACGCGATGTGCCGCAGGTCGCGCGGGTGGACGGGCGTCACCTCGCAGTAGCTGCCGCCCACCCGTCGCTTCAGATCGTCGGGGCTGCCGTCGGCGATGACGCGGCCGCCGTCGATGACGACGATGTTGTCGCTCAGTGCGTCGGTCTCCTCGAGGTACTGGGTGGTGAGCAGGACCGTGACGCCCTGCTTGCCCAGCGAGGCGACCAGCTCCCACACGTCGCGCCTGCTCCGAGGGTCGAGTCCGGTCGTCGGCTCGTCGAGGAACACGACCTTCGGTGGAACGACGAGACCGCAGGCGATGTCGACGCGACGCCGCATGCCTCCCGAGTAGGTCGAGACGCGGCGGTCGGCGGCATCGACGAGGTCGAAGCGCACGAGGAGTTCGTCGGCACGCTTGCGCGCCCGCCGACGGTTCATGCCCCGCAACCGACCGAACAGCACAAGGTTTTCCCGGCCCGTCAGCACCTCGTCGACCGCCGCATACTGGCCGGTCAGACCGATGCTCGCCCGAACCTGTGGCGCCTCGCTGACGACATCCCGCCCCGCGACGACCGCGCGTCCCGACGTTGGGCGAAGCAGCGTGGACAGGATGTTGATGGTGGTGGTCTTGCCCGCGCCGTTGGGGCCGAGCAATCCGAAGACCGAACCGGTCGGCACGGCGAAGCTGACGCCGGCCAAGGCGACCTTGTCACCGAACCTCTTACCCACCGCGTCGACCTCGATGGCGAAGTCACCCATGCAGCGAGTATGACATAGGGTAGCCTACACAAAGTTAGGGCAGCCTGACTTGGAAAGAGATGGACCATGACCAAGACCCTCGCGGTCGTCGGTGCGGGGCCCAAGGCGGTGGCGGTCGCCGCGAAGGCCGCTGCACTCCGCGACATGGGAGTCGGCGACATCGATGTCATCGCTGTCGAACGTGCCGGCGTGGCGGCCAACTGGCGCGCCGTCGGCGGCTGGACCGACGGTCGTCAACGCCTGGGGACCAACCCGGAGAAGGACATCGGTTTCCCGTATCGTTCGGTGCTCGTCCCCGGTCGCAACGCCGAACTCGACGAGCGGATGGTGCGCCTGTCCTGGCAGTCCTACCTGGTGGCGACCGGCCGGTTTGCCGGCTGGGTCGACCGGGGCAGGCCATCGCCGAGCCATGACACGTGGGCCGGTTACCTACGGTGGGTCGCGGAGGCTGTCGAGCTCAAAGTGGTTCGCGGAGAAGTCGTTCGGCTTGCGTTGGACGGCCCGAAATGGGCAGTGCACACCAGCGATTCGCGCGTCTCCGCCGACGCGGTGATGATCACGGGTCCCGGTCTGCCGGGGCGTTCCATCCTTCCCGGCCACCCCCGCGTGCTGTCGATCGCGCAATTCTGGCAGCGCGCCGCGGGTCCGAGCCGGATCGTCGCCGGGCGGGTGGCGGTCATCGGCGGGGGAGAGTCCGCCGCATCGATCCTCAACGAGGTCTTCCATCACAGGTTCTCGGCGATCACGGTGATTTCGCCGCAGGCAACGCTTTTCACCCGCGGCGAGGGGTTCTTCGAGAACCTGATGTTCTCCGATCCGACCGAGTGGCAGAACCTGACCCAGGCCGAACGGCGCAATGCCATCGCGCGCACGGACAGAGGCGTGATATCCGCGCGCGTCCAGGAGTCGATCCTCGCCGACGAGAGAATCAGGCACCTGCGTGGCCGGGTCGCCGCCGCGGTCGACTGCGACGACCGGGTCAGGATCATGGTGCACACCGATCGCCCGCCGGTTGCCCACGACGGACGAAACGGCGAACGACTCGAGACCGTCCACGATTTCGACCTCGTCATCGACGGGTCGGGCGTGGATCCGCTTGCGTTCCTCTCGCTGCTCGATCCCGACGCTGCACGTACGTTGTCGGCGGGACTC
>DATEIG010000304.1:0-5446 GCA_035279185.1 Mycobacterium sp. | reverse complement strand
GACGATCGTGCCCGACCTGAAGGCCGGTAAGACGGTGCTGATCGCCGCGCACGGCAATTCGCTGCGTGCGCTGGTGAAATACCTCGACAACATGTCCGACGAGGCCGTCGTCAACCTGAACATCCCGACCGGTATCCCGCTGCGCTACGACCTCGACGCCGACCTGCGCCCGAAGGTCGCAGGCGGCACCTACCTCGATCCGGAGGCGGCCGCCGCCGGGGCCGCCGCTGTGGCGAGCCAGGGCGCCAAGCACTAGGGCAAACGACGGTTCCGGGCGAACACTGGGTTAACAGGACCCGAACACCTTCGCCAGCGCGTGTGACTTGACCCGATTTGGCCGCACGCTGCTGGGATGACGTTCACCGGTTTCGTACCATTTGCTCGTGAGTGTGGTATCCGCACTGCTGCTGACGGCAGGCGTGGCACTGCTCGCGCTGATGATCGGTGCGGTGGTCGGGGTGCGGCTGGTCCCGAGACTGTCCGAACGCAAGCAGCGGCGGGCGGTGCAGGAGTCGGGTATCACCGTCTCCGAGATGCTCGCCCATATCGTGTCGCACTCGCCGGTGGGCATCGTCGTGGTCGACAACTACCGTGACGTCGTCTACACCAACGACCGGGCCCGTGAACTGGGGCTGGTGCGGGACCGCCTGCTCGACGACCGCGCCTGGCTCGCGGCCCAACGCGCGCTGACCACCGGCCGCGACGTCGAGGTCGACCTGTCCCCGCGAAGGCGGGCCCTGCCGGGCCGCTCCGGTCTGTCGGTAAGGGGCCATGTCCGCCTGCTGACGGAGGACGACCGGCGCTTCGCCGTCGTCTACGTCGACGACCAGTCCGAGCACGCGCGGATGGAAGCCACCCGACGCGACTTCGTCGCCAACGTCAGCCACGAACTGAAGACGCCGGTCGGTGCGATGGGTGTGCTCGCCGAGGCGCTGCTGGCCTCCGCCGACGATCCCGACACCGTCCGCCGGTTCGCCGACAAGATGGTCGCCGAGTCCAACCGGTTGGCCAACATGGTCGGCGAACTCATCGAGCTGTCCCGGTTGCAGGGTGCCGAGCCGCTGCCCGACCTCGAGGCCGTCGACGTCGACAGCGTTGTCGCCGAAGCGCTTTCGCGGTCCAAGGTGGCGGCCGACAACTCCGATATCGCCATCACCGCCGACGCGCCGACCGGTTACAAGGTGCTCGGCGACCAACCCCTGCTCGTCACCGCGTTGGCCAACCTGCTGTCCAACGCAATCGCCTACTCACCCAAGGGATCCCCGGTGTCGATCAGCCGTCGGCGTCGGGGCGACAACATCGAGATCGCCGTCACCGATCGGGGAATCGGCATCGCCGCCGCCGATCAGGAGCGGGTGTTCGAGCGGTTCTTCCGCGTCGACAAAGCGAGGTCGCGGGCGACCGGAGGCACCGGCCTCGGCCTCGCGATCGTCAAACATGTGGCAGCCAATCACAACGGATCCATCCGGCTGTGGAGTCAGCCCGGCACGGGATCGACGTTCACCCTGTCGATCCCGGCCTACCCCGACCGCATCAGCGAGTCGGACCAACGAGAGGAATCAGAACTTTCATGACCAACGTGTTGATCGTCGAGGACGAGGAGTCGTTGGCCGATCCGCTGGCCTTCCTGCTTCGCAAGGAGGGCTTCGAGGCGACGGTGGTGGCCGACGGGCCGTCGGCACTGGCCGAGTTCGAGCGTGCCGGCGCGGACATCGTGCTGCTCGACCTGATGCTGCCCGGCATGAGCGGCACCGACGTGTGCAAGCAATTGCGTTCGCGCTCCAGCGTTCCCGTGATCATGGTGACGGCGCGCGACAGCGAGATCGACAAGGTCGTCGGGCTGGAACTCGGCGCCGACGACTACGTCACCAAGCCGTACTCGGCGCGCGAACTCATCGCACGCATCAGGGCGGTGCTGCGCCGAGGCGCGGACACCGACGACTCCGCCATCGCCGACGGCGTACTGGAGGCGGGCCCGGTGCGGATGGACGTCGAACGTCATGTCGTGTCGGTCAACGGCGAGTCGATCACGTTGCCGCTCAAAGAATTCGACCTTCTCGAATACCTGATGCGCAACAGCGGCCGAGTGCTCACCCGCGGCCAGCTCATCGACCGGGTGTGGGGCGCCGACTACGTCGGCGACACCAAGACCCTGGATGTGCACGTCAAGCGGCTGCGCAGCAAGATCGAGGCCGACCCGGCCAACCCGGTGCACCTGGTGACGGTACGGGGGCTGGGTTACAAGCTGGAAGGCTGATCTAGTCGGACGAGGTTTCGGCCAGCCGGGTCGCGGGATGCACCGCGATCAGCCCTAAACCGCTGCGGCGCTTGCACATCGCCGCCAACTCGGCGTAGGCCTTCTCGCCGAGCAACTCGGTGAGCTCCGGTTTGTAGGATTCCCACACCTGCTTCTGGCCGACGTGCGCGTTGGGGTCGCCCGTGCAGTACCAGTGCAGATCGGCGCCGCCCTCGCCCCAGCCCCGCCGGTCGTACTCGGTGATCCAGGTCTTGAGGATCTCGGTGCCGTCGGGCAGCGTGACCCACTCCTGGCTGCGGCGGATCGGCAGCTGCCAGCAGACGTCGGGCTTCATCGTCAACGGCTCGACGCCGATCTTGAGCGCCTTGCTGTGCAGCGCACACCCGATGCCGCCCTCGAAGCCGGGCCGGTTCAGAAAGATGCAGGCGCCCTTGTACTTTCGCGTCCGCAGGCTCGGCTTGTCCTCGTACTCGTCCATCTCGAGATAGCCCTTGCGGCCCAGACCCTTTTCGCGGAACTGCCAGTCCTCGTCGGTCAGCGTCTTCACCGCGCGGTCCAGCCGCTTGCGATCGTCCTTGTCGGAGATGAACGCGCCGTGGCTGCAGCAGCCGTCGTCGGGCCTGCCCTCGACGGTGCCCTTGCAGGCAGGGGTGCCGAACACGCACGTCCAGTGCGACAGCAGCCATGTCATGTCGGCGGCGATCAAGTGTTCGGGGTTGTCGGGGTCGTAGAACTCCACCCATTCACGGGCGAAATCCAGCTCGACCTCGCCGGGATGCTCTGACGTCACAACAGTCAACGCTAGCCCTCGAACGCGCTGAACGCTAAGTAGCCACGGCGGCCGAAAAGCGAACACTTCGGTGATCATGATTTCGGTGGCGACCTGTGAAATCCCCTGCCTGGTCGCCACACCGCGATGCGATCACGAAGTTCACTCCCCGAGCAGTTAGGTTGTGTTCGTGCGACTGGGTGTGCTCGACGTGGGCAGTAACACCGTCCACCTGTTGGTGGTGGACGCGCGCCGCGGCGGACATCCGACCCCGATGAGTTCGACCAAGGCGTCGCTCCGGCTCGCCGAGGCCATCGATCCGTCGGGGAAGTTGACCCGCAAGGGCGCCGACAAATTGATCAGCACGATCGACGAGTTCGCCAAGATCGCGGCGAGTTCGGGGTGCGCGGAGCTGATGGCGTTCGCCACCTCCGCGGTGCGCGACGCGACGAACTCCGAGGACGTGCTGGCCCGGGTGCTGGCCGAGACCGGGGTGGCGCTGCAGGTGCTCAGCGGGGTCGACGAGTCACGGCTCACCTTCCTCGCGGTGCGCCGGTGGTACGGCTGGAGCGCGGGCCGGATCATCAACATCGACATCGGCGGTGGTTCGCTGGAATTGTCGAACGGCGTCGACGAGGAGCCGGAGGTGGCGCTGTCGCTGCCGCTCGGTGCGGGCAGGCTCACGCGGGAGTGGCTGCCCGACGATCCGCCCGGCCGTCGGCGCGTGGCGATGCTGCGGGACTGGCTGGCCACCGAGCTCGCCGAGTCGAGCGCCGAGTTGCTCAAAGCCGGCAACCCGGACCTGGCGGTGGCGACATCCAAGACGTTCCGCTCGCTGGCGCGACTCACCGGTGCCGCGCCTTCCGGTGAGGGGCCGCGCGTGAAGAGGACACTGACAGCTACCGGCCTTAGGCAGCTCATAGCTTTCATCTCTAGGATGACCGCTGCTGACCGAGCAGAGTTGGAAGGGGTGAGTGCCGAACGGGCGCCACAGATCGTGGCAGGAGCTTTGGTTGCGGAGGCCAGCATGCGGGCCCTGGCGATAGACACCGTGGACATCTGCCCGTGGGCGTTGCGAGAGGGCCTGATTCTGCGGAAACTCGACAGTGAAGCCGACGGAACCGCACTGGTGGAGACATCCGTACGCGATGCCGACCGACACGCCGCCAAGCCCAGAGGCAACACACGATGACAGGACCAGAAGACAGCCACAGCAGCACCCGACCGATTTCGGTCGCCGAGTTGCTGGCAAAGAACGGAACGATCGGCGCACCGCCCGTCGGCGGCAGACGCCGTCGTCGCCGCGGCAACTCCGACTCCGTCAGCGTCGCCGAACTGACCGGCGAGATCCCGATCGTGACCGACGACACTCGTCGCGACGGCGCCGATCCCGCCACCGATCAGCTCGAAGAAGTCCATGACGACTACACGGGCCCGGTGCCGACCAATGGCACGGGCGCCTATGTCGACGAGGTCGACGAGGTGGACGATGTCGCCGAAACCCACGATGTCGACGACGTCCCGGTCGCCGAGTCGTCGCTGACCGACGAGGAAGCCGACTACGCCGCGCATCTCAGCGAACGCGACGCCGAGCCGATGTTCTTCGAGCCGCCCGCCCGTCGTCCGCAGTACGGCCTGGGCCCCAAGCGCTACCCGGGCGGCGTCGGCGCCGAGGAGATGAGCCCTGACCCGCTGGACGTCGACGACGACGTCGACGGCGCGGTGAGCTCAGACATGACCAGGCCGTCCATGGCCGTCGCGACCGCGCCGGACACTGACGCCGACGAGCTGCCCTCGTACCTGCGGTCGTCGGGCGGGACTCTCTTCGGCGACGATCCGGTCGCCGACGACCTCGATCGCGGACGGGGCCGCCCGAGCCTCGACGACCTCGAGTTCGGCGAGAGCGACCACGGCGACGTTCTGGACGATCTGGACGACGACGACGTCGAGGACGACGAGGAGCCGTCGATGTCGCCGATGGCCCACGGCGCCCTCGTGGTCGGCCAGTGCGTCCTCGCGGTGCTGTTCGGCGCCGGCCTGTTCATCGGCTTCGACCAGCTCTGGAAGTGGAACAACATCGTCGCGCTCGTGCTGTCGGTGTTGGTCATCCTCGGGCTCGTGGTGGGCGTGCGTGTGGTGCGCAAGACCGAGGACATCGGCAGCACGCTGATAGCGGTGGCGGTCGGCGCACTGGTCACGCTGGGGCCGCTCGCGCTGCTGCAATCGGGATAGCCGCAAGCCGACACAGTGCGCCCCGCCATCAAGGTCGGTCTCTCGACGGCCTCGGTCTACCCGTTGAGGACCGAGGCCGCTTTCGAGTACGCGGCGAGGCTCGGTTACGACGGCGTCGAGTTGATGGTGTGGGCCGAGACGGTCAGCCAGGACATCGACGCCATCGAGCAGATGTCACAGCGGTACGA
>DATEIG010000303.1:0-5552 GCA_035279185.1 Mycobacterium sp. | reverse complement strand
CCTCATCGGTTCGAGGATGCGGAACTCCTCGCCGTCGGGCCACGTGGCGCTTTCACGCACCGTCTCGTCGACGATGACCGCCTCGTGATGGCTCAGGCTCCGGCCGTGAAAGGCGGGTCCGAGGAGTCGCCGCCTGTCGTGGTGTCGGTCGCCGTCGAGCGCAAAGATCGAGCCGGGACCGAAGAACGTGCTCAGGTTCGGCTGGTAGTTGGTGAGCGCGCCGGTGCCCGCCGTGCAGACCGCCCGCACCAGGGCCGGGTCGGACACCGCGACGCAACGGCCGAAGAACGGGACGTGGAACTCGAAGACAGGCCCGTACCGAGTGAACCAGTACCGCATCGCTCCGCGGCGAAACACGGTGAGCCCGATCCCCTGCACCAGCTTGGGTAAGCGCACAGCCGGGGGGTTACGCCTGGTCAGCGCCGTCGCCGGCGGTTCGGCGATCACCTGATCGGTCATGACAAGAATCGTCGCCCGGCGACGGCGCGGCGATCTCAGTAGCGCGCTACTGCAATCCGTCCCGCGCGCTCCCATCGGAGGGGATGATCGCTTGGGGTACACACGACTACGGGGGGATCGATGGGCGGACGCATCGGCAGGGCTATGGCGGTGCTTGCGGCACTGCTTCTCGTCACGACGGGTGTGCAGGCATGCGGACGATCGTCGGACTCGGCCGAGCAGGCCGCGGGGTCGGGCGACGGCGAGTTTCAGCAGCTTGCGAGCGAGATACTGGAGTTCACCTACGAAAGTGATCCGTCGAACGCCACATATCTGGGAATCCACAAGTACGACAGCAAGATCCGGGATTACTCGGCTGCAGGCATCGCGTCAGACGTCGAGACGATCAAGGGCTTCCGAACCCGGCTGGACGCAGTCGATGCGGGCGCTCTGTCCGACGAGGCGCAGCTCGACCTCGAGCAGACCAGACACACCCTCGACGGGATGCTGCTGCGCGACGAGGTGATCCGGCCGTGGGCCAAGGATCCCGACAGTTACAGCAGCGGGATCACCAACGACGCGTACGTGATCATCTCGCGGTCGTTCGCACCACCCGAGGACCGGCTCACGTCGCTGATCGCGCGCCTCAAGGCGATGCCCGATGCGCTCGCCCAGGCGCGCAAGAACCTCGACAACCCGCCGCGGATCTACACCGAGATCGCCATCGAGCAGATCGACGGGAACCGCGCCTTCTTCGAAGAGGATGTTCCCGCGGCGTTCACCGACGTCAAGGATGCGGCGCTGCTCGCCGAGTTCACGTCCGCCAGGGACGCCGTGATCGCCGCACTCACCGAGTACGGCGATTGGTTGCGCAGCGACCTGCTCAACCGGTCCAACGGGTCGTTTGCGTTGGGCGAAAGCACCTATCGGAAGGTGCTCGACGCCGACGAGATGATCACCACACCGTTGCCCGATCTACTGGCGGTGGCCGAGGAGGACCTGAGGAAGAACCAGCAGGAGTTCACCGAGGCCGCGCGACAGATCGACCCGACGAAGTCGCCTGCCGACGTCTTCGCCGACCTGACGAAGGATCACCCGCCCGCCTCCGAACTGCTTGCCGTCACCCAGGGAAACCTCGACGGCCTCGCCCGGTTCGTCGCGGACAAGCAGATCATCGACGTGCCCGAGGCCCCACCCGCCACCGTCAAGGAGACGCCACCGTTCATGCGGGCGACGACGTCGGCGGCGATGGACACTCCCGGCCCGTTCGAAACCGTTGCGACAGAAGCGTATTTCTTCATGACGTTGCCCGACCCCTCCTGGCCCAAGGAGGAGCAGGACGACTTCATGTCACAGTGGTACCGGCCGTCGATCAGCAACGTGTCGGTGCACGAGGTGTGGCCCGGGCACTATGTGCAGTTCCTCTACGCCAAGGACTATCCCTCCGACGTCCGAAAGGTCTTCGGCGCGGCGAGCAACTTCGAGGGGTGGGCGCACTACTGCGAACAGATGATGCTCGACGAGGGTCTGCACGCCGACGACCCGCGGTATCGTCTCGCCGAAGTGCAGGACGCCCTACTGCGCGACGTCCGCTTCATCGTCGGCATCAAGATGCACACCCAGGGCATGACGGTCGAGCAGGCGCAGACGATGTTCGAGAAGGACGCCTACCAACCGGCGCCGGTTGCGGAGTCCGAAGCCAAGCGCGGCACCTCCGACGCCACCTACGGCTACTACACGATGGGCAAGCTGATGATCCTCAAGCTGCGTTCCGACTATCGGGCCAAGATGGGCGATTCGTACTCGCTCAAGAAGTTCCACGACGAGTTCATCAGGCTCGGCCCGCTGCCGCTGCCGCTGGTCCGCAAGGCCATGCTCGGCGAGGTCGGTGATCCGTTTTGAGCAGCGCATCGAAGAACTCCGGGCTCGGTCGGACCGCGCTGTTCGTCGTCGGATTGATCGCCGCCGTCGCGATCGTCACGATCGTGTCCTCACTGGTGATCCTCAAACCGTGGCAGAGCGACGAGTACAAGGAGTGCGTCGCGACGCTCGAGCAACTGAACGGCGGGGAGGACGTCCCTGATTCGGTGGTCGAAACCGAATGCGCTCCGTACGAGTGAGGTAGCCCCTGCGCGTGTTACGGACTGGAGCTGATGGTCGAGCGCGGAACGGGCTGCGGACCCATGGCCTGCTGCTCTTCGGCCAATCCGATGCATGCGCCGCTGTCGTGGCCGGTGCACGGAACGCCATCGATCTCGGGTATGTCCGGATTGGCCGCGTTCGTGGTGAATCCACTGTCGTCGGGTGAATTGGGAACCATGAACGGGACACAGGTCGTGGTGTAGACGTCCTCCTCCTCGCCACCTGTGCAGGCCGCGAGCGGAGTCGAGACCACCGCGCCGGGCAACGCCGTCACGGCCACCGCTGGGCCACCGAGAACGGCCAAGCCGATACCCGCGGCCAGAAACAGCCGTCGCACCTGACCCTCAATGACCGCCATGGATGTCCACCCTCGTCTCTTCGTCCCCGTGTTGCACAGCATTGTAGGGAGCCGAATCCCGCGCGTCGGGATGAATCGGCGACGAGCCATCCGTTCTGGGCAGCAGGAAGCGTTCACCAACGGAAATGAAGGAAGGCCCGTCATGCGGATCGTCGTCATCGGAGGAACCGGCCTGATCGGTTCGAAGGTCGTGCAGGGTCTGACCGAACACGGTCACGACGCCGTCGCGGCGGCACCGTCGACCGGCGTCGACACGGTCACCGGGGAGGGCCTCTCGGAGGCGCTCGCCGGCGCGAACGTCGTTGTCGACGTGTCGAACTCCCCGACGCTCGACGGAGCGGCCAAGGAATTCTTCGCGGCTGCGACCACCAATCTGCTCCGCGCAGAAACACAGGCGGGCGTCACCCACCACGTGGCGCTGTCGGTGGTGGGAACCCGCAGGCTGGCCATCGACAGCGAGTACTTTCAGGCCAAGCAACTCCAGGAAGAGCTGATCAGCGACGGGCCCATCCCGTACACGATCGTGCACGCCACGCAGTTCTTCGAGTTCGTGGGCACCATCGCCGACTCGGCGACCGTCGACGGCACCGTGCGCCTGCCCGACGCGTTCATCCAGCCGATGGCCTCGGCAGACGTCGCAGAAGCGGTGGCGATCGCCGCCGTCAACGCTCCGGTGAACGGCATCACGGAAATCGGGGGTCCCGAGCGTTTCCGCATGCCCGACCTGATCCGCGCGGCCTTCGCCGCCACCGGCGACCCGCGGCCGGTCGTCGCGGATCCCGACGCGGGTTACTGGGGCGTCGCCATCGACGAGACGACCCTGGTCCCCGGGGATGGCGCGACGCTCTTCGACATCCGGTTCTCCGACTGGGTTTTCGAAGCAGCCGCCAAGGCATAACCTCGGCCTATGTCGAGCCACACCGGTGCGCAGTGGCTTCGCGGACGCACCGGTGAATGCAAGGCGCTGAAGAACCTGGTGTCGACGGTGCGATCCGGCGGCTCCCAGGTTCTTGTGCTTCGCGGTGAGGCGGGCGTAGGAAAGACCGCGCTGCTCGGATACACGGCCGAGCAGGCGTCGGGGTTTCGGTGCGTTCAGGTGGCAGGCGTGGAATCCGACATGGAGCTCGCCTTCGCGGGACTGCAGCAACTGTGCGCGCCGCTGCTCCACCGGCTCGCCGACCTGCCGGATCCCCAGCGGGAGGCGCTCGACATCGCCTTCGGCCGGGGGGTCGGGGAAGCCCCCGACCGGTTCCTCGTGGGCCTGGCGGTACTGAGCCTGATGTCCGCGGTGGCCGACGAACAGCCTCTTCTCTGCATCGTCGACGATGCCCAATGGCTCGACCGGGTGAGCGTGCAGACACTGTCCTTCGTCGCACGGCGCCTGCTCGCCGAACCCGTTGCGCTGATCTTCGCCGTGCGCGACGACCCCGATGTGCTCGCGGGCCTGCCGGAGATGGCGCTCACCGGGATCTCCGACGCCGAGGCCCGCGATCTTCTCGAGTCGGTGATGGTGGGCGGGATCGACCCCCGCGTGCGGGACCGCATCGTCGCCGAGACACGCGGCATCCCGCTGGCGATACTCGAGGTCCCCCGAAGTGTCTCCGCGACAGAGCTTTCCGGCGGATTCTGGATCTCCGGTAAACGCTCGTCGACCGCGGCCATCGAGGACGACTTCGTCCGCCGGATCCGATCGCTCCCGCAGCCGACTCAGCGCCTTCTGCTGCTCGCGGCGGCCGAACCCGTCGGCGACCCGGGGCTGTTCCTGCGCGCAGCGCAGCGGCTCGACCTTCCCGTCGAGGCGTTGGCCCCCGCGGAGGCCGACGGGATCATCGAGTTCGGCACCCGCATGCGCTTTTACCACCCGTTGATGCGGTCGGCAGCGTACCGGTCTGCGGATCTACTGGAACGCAGGGTGATTCACCGCGCGCTCGCCGAGGCGACCGACCGCGACACCGATCCCGACCGGCGGGCGTGGCACGCCGCCAACGCCGCCTCAGGACCCGACGACGACGTCGCCGACGAACTGGAGGCCTCGGCGAGCCGGGCGCAGAGCAGAGGCGGTATCGCCGCCGCGGCAACGTTTCTCGAGCGCTCCGCCACGTTGACCGCGGATTCGGTGAAACGCGCCGCCCGCGCGCTGGCGGCCGCGCAGGCCAAGCGTGACGCTGCAGCGCCTGCCGAGGCCGAGCGACTTCTCGCCATTGCAGAGCTGGGTCAGCTGACCGAACTCCAGGATGCGCAGGTTGCGCGCATTCGCGCGCAGATACAGTTCGTCCGCACCCGCACCGGTGACACCGGTGCGCCCACGATGAGCGAAACCGCAGGGCCCCTGCTCGACGCCGCCAAACGGCTGGAGGGCCGCGACGACTATTCCTCCCGTGAGGCATACCTGGAAGCGATCGGCGCTCTCATGTACGCCGGCCGACTCGGCGAACCAGGTGCGCTCGTGCGGGCTGCCGAGGCGGCCCGCGCCGCGATCGGCGATGCCAAAGATCTCCCACGCCCCGTCGATTACCTGCTCAAGGGCATCGCCGAGCGAATCGTCGGCGGTCCCGGCGCCGGCGCGGAGGCGCTGCGCGAGGCGCTGGAGCTCATGTGCGAGCAGACGCGGTCG
>DATEIG010000302.1:0-2206 GCA_035279185.1 Mycobacterium sp. | reverse complement strand
GGTCGCCTCGCTCAGATGCCATGCGCCCCAGACTTTCCCAGCGAACACACGGTCCATCTCACCGTCGTCGGAGTCGGTCAGCGGCGTCGTCCCGATTTCACCCGCGGCGTGTACGACGCCGGCAAGGGTGGGCATGTCGGCACGAACACCGGCCAGCAGCCGCGCCACGTCGTGCGCGTCGGCGACATCGGCGGTGACGACCCGGATCTCACAGCCGTGCTGGGTGCACAGCGCGTCGATGCGCTGCTGCGTGGCCTCCGACGGCTCACGCCTGCTGCTCAGCACCAGATGCGTGGCTCCCAATGCGGCCAGGTGTCCGGCGATCTCCAGCCCGATCGAACCAAGCCCACCGGTGACGAGATACGTTGCGTCGCGGCGCAATTGCAGCGGTGCACCGGGAGTTGCTGTGCGTCGAACCAGCCGGGGGACGTACACCGTCTGATCGCGCAGCGCGATCTGGTCCTCTTTGACAGCGTCGTTGTCCGATGCGGTGACCCGGTCGATGAACGCCGACCATTCGGCGGCGGTGCCCTCGGCGACATCTGCGAGGCCGCCCCACACCTGCGGGAGCTCGAGCGCCGCGGCCCGCCCGAATCCCCACAGGCAGCTCTGGTCGGGAGACACGGAATCCGTGTCGGTGACGCGCTGTGCCCCGCGGGTCACCAGCCAGACCGGCCTGCGGATGTCCGCGGCGAGCGCAGCGCGGAAGAGCCGTCGCGTTCCGCCGAGGACCTGGTGCTGCATCCGCAGCAGCGACTGCATCGACGGCGCGGCGGCGGAGTCGAGCGCCGCGACGTGGACGATGCGCAGCGTCGGGTCGTCGATCGCCGCCGCCCGCAGTGTCTCCGCGAGCGCGTCGATGTCCGCGTCGGAGGAGGGCAGGGCGACGAAGCGGTGTCGGTGGCCGCGTTCGGTCAACGCGTCGACGAACGGCGCAACCGCGTCGGTGGGGTCGCCGACGAGGATCCAGCTGCCGACCTCCGCGGGTGCGGCGGACGACGTGGACGTCTCCCAGCGGAACTCGTAGCGGTCATCGGCGATGGATTGCGTGGTTCGTTGCAGATTGTGTTGTGCAGCAAGCTTGCTCAGCACGCTCACGGTCCGGCCGTCGCTGCTGCCGCCGTCGATCAGTGCCGCCAACTCTTCGAACCGACCGTCCTCGAGGAGGCGGACGGCTTCGGTCCGCGGCGCGCTGACGTGCTGGTCGGCACTGGGTCGCTCACGGTTGTCCAGGTACCAGTACTGCCGACGCTCGAAGGGATAGCTGGGCAGATCGAGCTTGCGTGCCCCATCCCTCCGTAGCGCGCCGAACCGTGGCAGGTGACCCGCGACGTAGGCGTCGGCGAGTGCCTCCATGATCTGGCGGTGGTCGGCGGTGTTGCGGCGCAGCGAGGCGATCGCGCGCGGTGCGGTGGCCGGGTCGGGCCACGCCCTCAGCGCCGAGGCGGTGAGCACCGGCTGCGGCCCGATCTCGATCAGCACCTTGCAGTTCAGATCGGCGAGAGTGCGCACGCTCTTGGCGAACTCGACGGGCTGGCGCGCGTGGCGTCGCCAATAGGCGCCGTCGAGCTTGACGTTCCTGCCCAGCGCTGCGCCCGTGCGGTTGCAGACCAGGATCCGTTGGGGGGCGCCGTATTCGAACCGGTTCGCATACGCCTCGAACTCGTCGAGGATCGGGTCGAGCAGCGCCGAGTGGAAGGCGTGGCTGGTCTCCAGCCAGTCACACCGGACGCCGTCGGCGCTCAGCACGGCCGCCGCTTGCTCGAGATCCGCTGCGGGACCGGACAATACGGTGTTTGCGCCGTTGTAGGCGGCCACCGACAGGCTGGGGAACCGGTCGGTGACACCTTCGACGCGCTGTTCGTCGGCGAAGACTGCGACCATGCGGCCGCCCGCGGTCAGGCTGCCGAACAGTCGGCCGCGCTCGGCCATCAGGAGTGCGCCGTCTTCGAGACTCAGCACACCCGCGACGCAGGCCGCCGCGTACTGGCCGACGCTGTGGCCCAACACGACGTCGGGGTCGAAACCCCACGACTGCCACAGATGGGCCAGGCCCATCTCGATCGCGAACAGCGCAGGCTGTGCGTAGGAGGTCTGCTTCAGCGTCTCCTCGGCGTCGGGGCTGTCCACGTCGAAGATCACGTCCAGCAGCGGCCTGTCGATGACGTCGGCGACAGCGGCCGCGCACCGGGTCAGCGTCTCGGCG
>DATEIG010000301.1:0-3080 GCA_035279185.1 Mycobacterium sp. | reverse complement strand
TCGGCCGTAACATGACCGTTTTCGAGCATCTGGGCAAGCTGCTGATCGTCGACTGCGGGGTCTTGTTCCCGACGCACGACGAACCCGGTGTCGATCTGATCCTGCCGGATCTGCGCCTGGTCCAAGACCGCCTCGACGACGTGGAGGCGCTCGTGCTCACCCACGCCCACGAGGACCACATCGGCGCGATCCCGTTCCTGCTCAAGCTGCGGCCCGACATTCCGCTCGTCGGCTCGAAGTTCACGCTCGCGCTGGTGACCGAGAAGTGCCGCGAGCACCGCATCAAACCGGTGCTCGTCGAGGTGGCCGAGGGGCAGAAGTCCACGCACGGGGTCTTCGAATGCGAATACTTCCACGTCAACCACTCGATTCCGGGTTGTCTGGCAATCGCCATCCACACCGGTGCGGGCACCGTGCTGCACACCGGCGACATCAAGCTCGACCAGCTGCCGCTCGACGACAATCCGACTGACCTGCCGGGGATGTCGCGGCTCGGGGACGAAGGTGTCGACCTCTTCCTGTGTGACTCGACGAACTCCGAGATCCCCGGTGTCGGACCGTCCGAAAGCGAGGTCGGCCCGACCCTGCACCGGCTGATCCGCGGCGCCGAAGGCCGCGTCATCGTCGCGTGCTTCGCGTCCAATGTCGATCGCGTGCAACAGATCATCGACGCCGCCGTATCGCTCGGGCGCCGCGTGTCGTTCGTCGGACGGTCGATGGTGCGCAACATGGGGATCGCCCGTGAGCTCGGCTACCTGAAGGTCGACGTGGACGACGTCATCGACATCGGCGCGGCCGAGATGATGGCGCCGGAACGGATCGTGCTGATCACCACGGGAACACAGGGTGAGCCGATGTCGGCGTTGTCGCGGATGTCGCGCGGTGAGCACCGCAGCATCACGCTGACGCCCGGCGACCTGATCGTGCTGTCCTCATCGCTGATTCCCGGTAACGAGGAGGCCGTCTACGGCGTCATCGACGACCTGGCCAAGATCGGCGCCCGCGTGGTCACCAATCAGCAGGCCCGCGTGCACGTTTCGGGTCACGCGTACTCCGGCGAGCTGTTGTTCCTCTACAACGGCGTGCGCCCCCGCAATGTGATGCCGGTGCACGGCACGTGGAGAATGCTGCGGGCCAACGCGGCGTTGGCGATCCGGTCCGGCGTCGACCCCGACGGCATCGTGATCGCCGAAAACGGCGTCAGTGTCGACCTGGTGGCCGGCCGGGCCACCATCGCGGGAGCGGTGCCCACCGGCAAGATGTTCGTCGACGGTCTGATCACCGGCGACGTCGGCGAGTCGACGCTCGGCGAACGGCTCACGCTGTCATCGGGTTTCGTCGCGATCACCGTCGTCGTGGATCGCGGTACGGGGCGCCCCGCCGCACCGGCACACCTGCACTCGCGCGGCTTCTCCGAGGATCCGAAGGCTCTGGAGCCTGTCGCCCAGAAAGTCGAGCAGGAGCTGGAAAACCTTGCCCGCGAACACATCACCGACGTCACCCGCATCGCGCAGGCGGTGCGTCGAACCGTCGGCAAGTGGGTGGGGGAGACGTACCGCCGCCAGCCGATGATCGTGCCGACGGTCATCGAGATCTAGGGCCTTCACCGAGCGGGAAGCCATGGTCGTGGGATCGCGAAAATCACGACCCCGCCTTCTCGTTCGCGGCGGGATTGCCCGCGGTCAGTGCTTGACGACCGCCCCCGCATCCACCGGCAGCGTCACACCGGTGACATACCTGGCGGCGTCGGATACCAGCCACGCCACCGCGTTGGCGATGTCGTCGGCCTCCACCGCGGGGACCGGCATCGCGTTGCCGCCTGCGCCGCCACCCATGCGCTGCAGCCAACCGCGGATGTAATCGTTGTCGATCATCGGTGTGTTGACGCCCGTCGGGTGAACGGTGTTCACCCGAATGCTGTGTTGGGCAAGGATGTTCGCGTACTGCCGCATCAGGCCGACCATGCCGTGTTTGGCGGCCGTGTATCCGAGCCCGCCTGGATCGGAGCTGCCCATCGGCACCAGCCCGGCGACCGAGCTGATCAGCACGATCGACCCGCCGTCGCCCTGTTCGATCAGCGTCGCAAGCGCGACCTGGACGGTGTTGAAGGCGCCGGTGAGGTTGACGTCGATGACGTCGCGCCACGCTTCGTCGCCGGCCTCCATCGGAGCGATGCCCGCATTGGCGATGACGATGTCCACCCTGCCGAACTCGTCGAGTCCGGCCTGAAGTGCCGTCTTCAAAGCCTCGCTGTCGCGAACATCGGCCTGACGCGCGACGATCCGCGCACCGGTGTCCTGAACCAGCTTCGCGGTCTGCGCGAGGTCGTCGGGGGTCGCCATCGGGTAGGGCACCGACGCGATCTGGTCGCAGATGTCGACTGCGATGACATTGGCGCCGTCGGACGCGAGTCGGACCGCCTCGGCGCGCCCCTGACCCCTGGCGGCACCGGTGATGAAAGCGACCTTGCCATCGAGCGACCCCATTACGGCCGCAACTGTGCCTTCGCCGGGTCGCCGCCCACGACGGTCTGCAGCAGCTTGATGTCGGGAGCGCCGTCGAGGTGCTCGCCGATCTCGCCGAAGAAAGCCCCGACGGCGGGCGCGGTGCTGTGGGTCTTGAGCGCATCGGCGTCGGCCCACTGTTCGACGAAGACGAACGTCCCGTCCTCGGCCTCATGCAGGGAATACAGGTCGCAACCCGGCTCCTCGTGCACCCCTGCGAGCGCCTTCCTCCCGGCCTCACGGACCGCCTCGACGGACTCCGGCTTGGCCTTCAACGTGGCGACGACGACAACAGGGTTCTGGCTGGGCATGGCGATGAACTCCTCGATGAGTGCGAACCGGTCAACTGATCACCCTAGGCGAAGCCAATCTAACTAAATTTCGACACCTAACTGTGACCCGTGTGGCTGATGGTGAATTTGGGGCAGCTGCGACTAGGCTGGAGACCATGCCAAGTAAGACCGCTGCGCGCTCCGGTGCCCGTTCGAGCAGGTCAAAGACCAGTTCACGGTCGGGCTCGCGCGCGGCTCGGCCCGCGCCGCGCCGCAAGCCCACCAAACGGCGCAACGCGTCGCC
>DATEIG010000300.1:0-11189 GCA_035279185.1 Mycobacterium sp. | reverse complement strand
TGCGCCGCTCACCACCGAGGAGAAGCTCGCCGACCGCTACGGGAAGCGACGCTGACGGTCACCGCAACCGCCGCGCTCGCGAGCTGAACCGCCCGCGACAGCCGCACCGCCCGCCGCAGGTCGTCGATTCGTGGTGGCGGCCCGTCGCCCAGCGTCGGTCTGATCTCCAGCTGGTGCGCGTACTGCGTCGGGCCTCCGAGCGCTACGCCCAGACCGCCGGCGAACGCCGCTTCGACCACCCCTGCATTGGGGCTCGGATGGCGGGCGGCGTCGCGGCGCCACGCGCGCACCGCGTCAGCTCCCGACCCGCCGACCACGAACGCGCAACCCGCGACGAGGAGGCCGGCGAACCGTGCCGGGACGAAATTGAGCGCGTCATCGAATTTCGCTGCGGCCCAACCGAACCGCTCATACCGCGGGGAGCGGTGACCGATCATCGCGTCAAGGGTGTTGGCGCCGCGGTAGACCAGCAGCGCGGGCACCCCGCCGACGGCCGCCCACAGCAGCGGGGCCACCTGCGCATCAGAGGTGTTCTCGGCCACCGACTCGAGTGACGCCCGCACGAGCCCGTCGACGTCGAGCGCAGCCGGGTCCCGTCCGCACAGTGACGGCAGCAGGCGTCGGGCGCCGTCGACGTCGCCGCCCGCCAGCAAGTCGGCCATCCGGGCCCCGGTGCGGGTCAGCGACGTCCCGCCGAGCGTGACGCACGTCGCTACGGCCGTCAGCGTGGCGATTGCCGCGGGTCCCCGCTCACGGGCCGCCCGCTCCCCCGCGAACCCCAAGGCGGCCAGCGCACTCAGCAGCAGACCAACGTGGAGCACACCCGCGCGCCGGTCGTCGGAGTAGGTCGCTTTCTCGAGTTCGGCGGCGGAGGCGCCGAACAACGCGACCGGGTGCCCGCGGCGGGGGTCACCGAATGCGAGGTCGGCGAGACAGCCCGCCGCGATGCCCGCGGCCCTGCCGACACACATCGGTGCAAACACGCTGCGAGCGTCTCACAAAGTGATGTACTCGAATGATGAGGCTGGGCCCACCGCGGCGGCCGACCCGGGTGGTCGATCTGATCAACCCCGCGGCGGTCTTGGCGCCCGCGGCCAACGTCATCATGCAGCTGTCGATGCCCGGCGTGGGTTACGGCGTGCTGGAGAGCCCGGTCGACAGCGGCAACGTCTACAAGCGCCCCTTCAAGCGGGCCCGTACGACAGGCACGTATCTGGCCGCGGCGACGCTGGGCACCGACGCCGACCGGGCGCTGATCCGCACCGAGGTCGACAGAGTCCACGCCATGGTCCGTTCCAAGGCGTCAAGCCCGTTGTCGTACAACGCATTCGACCCGCGCCTACAGCTGTGGGTGGCGGCCTGCCTGTACCGCTACTACATCGATCAGCATGAATTCCTGTACGGCCCGCTGGACGACGAATCCGCCGACGCGATCTATCGGGACGCGCGCAAGCTCGGCACGACGCTGCAGGTCCGCGAGGACATGTGGCCCGCCGACCGCATCGCCTTCGACGAGTTCTGGAAGCGCACACTCGACGGGCTGGCGATCGACCCCCCTGTGCGCAAGCACCTGCACGGGGTCGCGGCGATGGCGTTCCTGCCCGCGCCGCTGCGGTTGTTGGCGGGCCGCTTCAACCTCTTCGCCACGAAGGGCTTTCTGCCGGCTGAGTTCAGGGCCCACATGAAGATGTCGTGGTCGCCGACGCAACAGCGGCAGTTCGAGTTGCTGTTGTCCGGGCTGCGCATCGCCGACCGCATCATTCCCCGAGAGGTGTGGCTCCTGGGATACCGAATGTATCTGTGGGACATGCGGGCCCGCGCCCGTCGCGGGCGACGTGTGGTCTAGCCCACACCGTTGAACTCTCATTCGGCCGACGTCGTGATCTAGCGGTTCAACCACTCGAGAAATGAGGCACCAATGGCGGTAGTCCATCACGTCGCGGTCACCGTGCGGGATCTCGACGCAAGCACACCGTGGTATCAGGCGCTGTTCGGCACGGAACCGGTGCTCGACGAGCACACCGACGCGGGCTTCCACCACGTGGTGTGGGCCTTCGACGACGGCACCCTGTTCGGGATCCACCAGCACGATCGGCCATTGGAGGGCGGCGATTTCACCGAGTTCCAGGCCGGCCTCGATCACGTCGGCTTCGGTTGCGCAGACCGGGCGGAGCTCGAGTCCTGGCTGGAGAGACTGAACAGCCTCGGCATCAAGCACGGCGGCATCGTCGACGCCCCGTACGGGTCCGGGTTGAGCTTCCGGGACCCCGACGGCATCGCGTTGGAGTTCTTCGCCCCACCTGCGGGATGAATGCATAATCCCTGATCGGCGGGGTTGCGATTAGGGCCTGGCGACCGGATCACCGGCCTATCCTCCAAGTGACCGGAGAAATCTCCGGCCGGACGGTCGGGGGGTCGAATGGCGACCTTGGCGGTGTGTTCGACATGTGGCACCGAGCCCATGGACAAAGCTCGGTTCTGCCACAGTTGCGGCTCCAGCCTGGATACGGCCGTCACCCACGCGGAGTACAAGCAGGTTACGGTGCTGTTCGCCGACGTCGTGCATTCGATGGATCTGGCGGCCGCCGTCGGCGCCGAGCGACTCCGCGAGATCATGGCCGAACTGGTGAACCGTTCGGTGACCGTCGTGAGGCGCTACGGCGGAACGGTGGACAAGTTCACCGGCGACGGCATCATGGCGGTGTTCGGCGCACCGGTCGCGCTCGAAGACCATGCGGTCCGTGCGTGCTTCGCCGCGCTGGGCATCCAGGAGCAGGCCTCCGAGTTGGCGCTCGCCGTCCAACACTCCGACCACGAGACATTCGATCTCCGAGTCGGGCTCAACTCCGGACAGGTGATCGCCGGCGAAGTCGCCTCTCGCGCACTGGGTTACACCGCAATGGGTGAGCATGTCGGATTGGCGCAGCGGATGGAGTCCGCGGCACACCCCGGCGGGGTCATGCTCAGCGAGTCCACCGCAAGGCTCGTCGCACATGCCGCCGTTCTCGGCGAACCGGAGACGGTCGACGTCAAGGGTCCCGCGGAACCGATGCGGGCCTATCGACTCTTCGGTATGGAAGCGCCACATGCGATCACGGGGCAGGGCGAGTCGCCGTTGGTGGGCCGCCGATGGGAGACGGCTGCTGTCGAGGCGAACCTCGAGCGGTCCATCGCAGGCGACGGCACCGTCGTCACGATCGTCGGCCCCGCCGGTATCGGAAAGAGCCGCATGGTGCGCGAGTTCGCGGCAGCGGCGAACGCCCGCGGCGCCGAGGTCGATTGGGCGTTTTGCGAATCTCACACCAGCGACATTCCCTTCCATGCGGTCGGACAGCTCTTGCGCGCGGTCCTCGGGTTGGCCGGCCTCGACGCCGGACCCGCGCGAAGGAGACTGCGCGAGCGTTTCGAGGGAGCCGACGAGCAGGATCTGGTCCTTCTCGACGACCTGCTCGGAATCCACGACCCTGGATCGACGCTCCCGGCTGTCGATCCGGACGCGCGACGTCGAAGGCTCTCCGCCCTGGTGAAGGCCGCGGCGATCGCGCGCACGACGCCCGCCGTCTACATCGTCGAAGACGTCCAGTGGATCGACGAAGTGAGCGACGCCATGCTCGCCGACTTCTTGACCGTCGTACCGCAGACCAACGCGATGGTTCTGCTGACACACCGGCCGGAATTCCGCGGCATCCTCACCTTGGTCCCCGGGACGCAGACGCTGACACTGGCGCCGCTGAGCAGGTCGGAAGCAGCTGAACTGGCCGCACAACTCCTCGGCTCGGATCCGTCGGTCAGCGGTCTGGCCACCAGAATCACCGAACGCGCCGCAGGCAATCCGTTCTTCACCGAGGAGATCGTGCGTGACCTCTCCGAACGAGGGGTGCTCATCGGACAGCGCGGCGCTTACGCATGCAGGCAGGAGGCGGAGGAGATCAGCGTTCCCGGCACCCTGCAGGCGACGATCGCCGCACGCATCGACCGCTTGGCACCGCAGGCAAAACATGCGTTGTGCGCGGCGGCGGTGATCGGAATGCGTTTCGATGCGGAGCTTCTGGCCGTGATGGGTGTGGAGTGCGACCTCGATGAGCTGGTGCAGGCCGAGCTGGTGGCACAGGTCCGGTTCACCGGCCATGCGGAGTATGTGTTCCGCCAGCCACTGATCCGTGCGGTGGCATACGAGTCACAGCTGAAGTCCGATCGCGCCGAACTGCACCGAAGACTGGTCGACGTCATGACATCGCGCGAGGAGTCGGTCGACGAGGACGCCGCGCTGATCGCCGACCACCTCGAAGCTGCCGGCGACATACGGAACGCGTACGCGTGGCGAATGCGAGCCGCCGCCTCGTCACGTTCCCGCGATGTTGCGGCTGCTCTGGTGAGCTGGGAGCACGCCGCTCGGCTCGCAGACCAGCTGCCAGACAACGAGCCAGACAGATTGACGCTCCGGATAGCCCCTCGGACATTGTGGTGCGCGAACGGATTTCGCATGAACAGGTCGGTCGCCGGCGAGCGTTTCGAAGAGCTGCAGGATCTGTGTGCGGCCGCCGGAGACAAGGCGTCGGTTGCGATGGCGACGATGGGGCTGGTGGGCGAGCTGTTGCAGAAAGGACAAACGAAGGAAGCCTCTCGGCAAGCTGGTGACCTGATGGCGCTCATCGAATCGATTGCCGATCCGGCATTGACCGTCGGACTGGGGGTCGGCCCGATGGCGATCAAAATCATGACCGGCGAGATGAAGGACGTGCTGCGGTGGGCCGATCTCGTGATCGACCTGGCGAAAGGTGACCGCGAACTGGGCGGCTTCATTGTCGGATCGCCTCTTGCAATGGCGCATTCGATCCGGTCGAGCGCTCGCTGGTGGCTTGGTGAACCTGGGTGGCGGGATGACTTCGACCGTGCGCTCGCCTTGGCGCACGATGCCGACCCCATCACCAGGGCCGCGGTCAACACCTACACCTACTACAACGGGATCGGCAGTGGAATCGTCGACGTCGACGACACCGCGATGCGAGAGATCAACGAATGCCTGGATTTGGCGGAACTCTCAGCCGACGACATCGCTCTTGCGCTGGCATTGTTCACGAAGTCCAATGCGCTACACCAGAACCCAGCGCAGTGGGAGCGCGAGTTGGAGTTGCTGGGGCGGGTTCGTGAGATGGCGACCGGGGGGCGCTTCTACCCGTCGATGGTCGCAGCTGTCGACGCGCGGGTCGCCGAGATCATGATCAGACGCGGACACCGCGAGTGTATTGCGGACCTGCGATCGAGCATCGACGAGCTGTACAGCAGCGGTCAGGTCGGTTATTGCGTGTGGGCAACAGGCGTCCTGGTGCGGGCGCTGACGACGAACGGCACGGAGGATGACATCGACGAGGCAGAGGCTGCGATCGACCGGCTGGCCCGCCAGTCGGTGTTCGCCGAGTCGGCGTTCTGCGATCTCGTGTTGCTGCAATGTCGGGCGTTGATTGCCCGCGCCCGCCATGACGACGCCGCCTGCCGGGATCTCACCACCCGATACCTCGACTTGGCGACGTCGCTCGAATACCAAGGACACATTGCCATCGCCGAGCAGATGGTGGCCGGCGGCGCGTGATGCCGCACTAGACGATGGCGTACTCGCCGGTGTCCTGCGGCTCACCGGCGGCGGCCGCGAAATCGTTCAATGCCTCAGTCAACTCCAGCCGCTGACGCGGCGACATCTGCCGGAGCACAGCCCGGATCGCCTTGCGACGATGGCGGGTCACCCGGTCGATGAGCGCGTGACCCTGCCGGGTCAGGCTCAGCACGACATTGCGACGGTCCGCGGCGTCCTCCCGACGATCGACCATGTCGATCTTGAGCAGGCGGTCGCAGATGCGGCTGGCATTGGAGGGGCTGACGTCCAAGCCCGCCGCCACCGCCGCAAGATTGATCGGGCCGCGGGTGGCGATCATCATCATCACGCGCAGCTGCGGCACGGTGACCACGTCGTCGACCTCCGCGATGGAAGCCGCCGAGATCCCGACGAGGGCACGTGATGCGCGCATCACCGCTTCGATCTGATCGCTGGAAACACCCTCGCTGACCTTTGCCATCCGCCTTACTCATTCCCTCGATCGATACTGTGATTAGCGGCAATTGTTGCATGTTTGCAAATAATGCACAGTGGCAAGTCTTGCTTCATGCAAGCTCTCACTGTACGGCCGAACCATGCCGATTCTCTGGAGATGACCGAGATCGCGGAACCCGAGCCCGGCGAGGGGGAACTGGTGGTCGACGGCCTCGCGATCGGCGTCTGCGGCACCGACCGGGAGATCGCCGGCGGCTCCTACGGGTGGGCGCCGCCCGGGCGCGACCGCTTGGTGCTCGGCCACGAATCGCTCGGCCGGGTCGCAAACGCCCCAGCAGGAACCGATTTCTCCGACGGGGACCTCGTGGTGGGCGTGGTAAGACGACCCGATCCAGTGCCCTGCGAGGCGTGCGCCCACGGCGAGTTCGACATGTGTCGCAACGGCCGATACACCGAGCGGGGCATCAAGGAGCGCGACGGATACGGCAGCCGGAGATGGACAGTGGAAACGGAGTACGCGGTCAAACTGGACCCCGGGCTCGAAGAGGTCGGCATGCTCATGGAGCCGACCACCGTTGTCGCCAAGGCCTGGGAGCAGGTCAACCGGGTTGGTGAGCGGGCCTACTTCCACCCGCGGCGTGCGCTGATCACCGGCGCCGGGCCGATCGGCCTGCTGGCAGGGCTGCTCAGCATGCAACAGGGTTTGGAGACCCACGTCCTCGACCGTGTCACCGATGGCCCCAAGCCGGCGCTCGTCGAGTCCCTCGGCGCCACGTATCACCACGACGACATCGACACGGTCGCCTCTCGCGTCAAACCCGACGTGGTGATCGAGGCGACGGGCGCGGGTCCGCTGGTCTTCGGTGCGATTGCCGCCACCGCGACATACGGAATCGTCTGCCTGACAGGCGTTTCCCCCAAGGGACGCGCGCTGCAGATCGACGCGGGTGCGGTGAATCGGGAGATCGTTCTACAGAACGACGCGGTGGTCGGATCGGTGAACGCCAACCTGCGCCACTACCAGCAGGCGGGCGACGCGCTGGCCAAAGCCGACAGAAACTGGCTTGCCCGCTTGATCACCCGGCGAGTGCCCTTTCATCAGGCCCGAGATGCCTTCAGTCTGCGCCCCGACGACGTGAAGGTCGTCATCACACTCGACGACGCGGACTGACCGTGACAGCCATCGCGGACTACGCCCTGCTCGGCGATCTGCACACCGCAGCGCTCGTCGGACGTGACGGCGCCGTCGACTGGCTGTGCCTGCCTCGATTCGACTCGCCTGCATGCTTTGCGGCTCTGCTCGGCGGGCCCGATGCCGGCAGTTGGCGTCTCGCACCCACAGGTGGCGAATATTCGTCACGACGGCGGTACCGCGACGATTCCCTGGTCCTCGAAACCGAATGGGACACCTCCCACGGCCGGGTGCGGGTCATCGACTTCATGCCGCCGCGCGGCGAAGCCGCCGACGTGGTCCGCATCGTCGAGGGAGTCAGCGGGCACGTGCCGATGTCGATGACGCTTCGACTGCGTTTCGAGTACGGCCACGTGGTGCCGTGGGTACGCCGCCGCGCCGACGGGCTGTCGGCCATCGCCGGGCCTGACGCCGTGTGGCTGCGCACTCCGGTCCGCATGCAGGGTGAACACCTCACGACCCGGGCCGACTTCACAGTCGGTGCGGGCCAGCGCATTCCATTTGTCCTCACCCACCGTTTGTCACACCTGCCACCTCCGGATCCCGTTGACGCTGAGCGCGCCTTACGACAAACCGAACGGTGGTGGAGCAACTGGATGTCACAGTGTCAATACACGGGTCGTTGGCAGCCGGAAGTTCGTCGAGCGCTGCTTCTGCTCAAGGCACTCACCTATGCCCCCACCGGAGGCATCCTCGCGGCGGCCACCACGTCACTCCCGGAACAGCTTCGCGCGCCGCGCAATTGGGACTATCGCTACTGCTGGCTGCGCGACGCGACCTTCACTCTCCAAGCTCTGTTGGGAACGGGCTTCGTGGAGGAGGCGCGCGCATGGCGGGAATGGTTGGTGCGCGCCGTGGCCGGTGACCCCGCCGAACTACAGATCATGTACGGCCTCGATGGCCGCCGGTGGTTGCCGGAATCGTCGCTTCCCTGGCTGGCAGGCTTCGCCGACTCCGAACCAGTGCGCGTCGGCAACGCTGCCGCAGGCCAGCTGCAGCTCGACGTCTGGGGTGAGGTGCTCGACGGGTTGCATCTCGCACGGGAATCCGGGCTGCCGACCGACGACACCGCCTGGGACGTCCAGCGTGCCCTGCTCGAGTTTCTCGAGGGGCACTGGCACCAGCCGGACTCGAGCCTCTGGGAGGTCAGGGGGCCGGCCCGGCACTTCGTGCACTCGAAGGTCATGGCATGGGCGGGCGTCGACCGCGCCGTGCGAACAGTCGAGCATCACCATCTGCCCGGGCCCTTGTATGAGTGGCGCTCGCTCCGTCAGAAGATCCACGACGACGTGTGCGAGCACGGTTACAACCGCTCACGTAACACCTTCACCCAGTCCTACGGCTCCGACGCGCTGGACGCCGCGCTGCTGCTCATCCCCCGCGTCGGCTTCCTGCCGTGGAACGATCCCCGCGTCGCAGGAACGGTCAAAGCCATTCAGCAAGAACTGAGTTGGGATGGGTTGCTGTTGCGATACGACCCGAAGGCCAGCGATGACGGGCTGCCCGGGCACGAGGGTGCCTTCCTGGCGTGCACGTTCTGGCTGGTGGACGCCCTTGCCGGAACAGGCGAACGCGCTCAGGCCACCGAGCTGTTCAAACGCCTGCTCGGTCTCCGCAACGACGTGGGAATGCTCAGTGAGGAGTACGACCCGCAGTCCGGTCGTCAGCTGGGCAACACTCCCCAGGCGTTCAGTCTCGTGGGTCTCATCAACAGTGCCCGGCAACTCAGCGGCCATCACACCGCCACCTCGGCCAGGGGATGGGAACAGCACCTTCAGACGAAACGCGGAGAGAAGTCACGCACACTCTCGTGACAGGCGTCCTGTGAATGACAGCAATGATTGCGCCACAGCAACTAAAAGGGTATCAATGACATAGAACCCACCCATGTCGTCCGGCGAAGGGAGACTTGATGTATGACGCTTGGGCACACCAGTCCACCGTTCTCGGCCGACGGTCTCTCGGCAGCGCCGAAGGCGTCCTCGTCTCACTCCGTCACTGCAGCCTCGATGACGCTTCCCGAGCCGCGCAGGCCGAGTGGCCCGGACTTCTTCGACGGGAAACGCGGCCGTCATGACGATGCAGGAGATCGCGTACGAACCGGCATCGGCGACCCACCGCGGCATCGACGAACTCTGCGCCGAGCTCGGCCAGCTACGGTCCAAACTTGCGAACCAACCGGTGATCGAGGAAGCCAAAGGCATGCTGATGGGCGCGTTCGGCATCAGCAGCGACGAAGCGTTCGAGCTGCTTCGAACCGCATCTCAATCCAACAACGTCAAATTGCGCGACGTCGCCCGGCACCTCGTCGCGCGCTGGACCGCGGACGGACCCCGTCCTGAGTTCGCCGAGGCGGCCGACTTCCTGGTTGCGCTTCGACACGAGTTCGGCGCGTCTCGTCAGTCAAGAGTGGGCGCGGACGGTATCGAACCGCCGACCGCTGGTGTGTAAAACCAGAGCTCTACCACTGAGCTACGCGCCCGTCGCTCGGAGGCTACCGGGTGGATCGCCGAACGCGGAAATCCAATACCGGGCTCCCGAGCGTGCGTGAACTGCCGGTGAGTAGCGGCGTGTCGCGTGCAAACGCGCACGCTCGCCGTTATGAGGTGAGCGACCCCAGAGCCTGGGTCCAGACCGTCTGATCGCGCGCCTCGCCGGGCTGTTTCATCTCCGCGAACCGGATGGTTCCCGATCGGTCGACGACGAACGTGCCCCGGTTGGCGATGCCCGCATCGGAGTTGAACACCCCGTAGGCCTGCGCCACCGCGCCGTGCGGCCAGAAATCGGCGAGCACGGGAAACGTGAACCCGCTCTGGGATGCCCACACCTTGTGCGTCGGCGGCGGTCCCACCGAAATGGCCAAGGTGGCGGTGTCGTCGTTCTCGTATACCGGGAGGTTGTCACGGATCTCGTCCAACTCGCCCTGGCAGATGCCCGTGAACGCCAACGGAAAGAACACCAGCAGGACGTTCTTGTCGCCCCGGAAGGCGCTCAGGCTGACCGGCTGCCCGTTCTGGTCCTTCAGCGTGAAATCAGGCGCCTCGGTTCCGGGCTCGAGCACTAGTGCCGCCCCGCCGCCTTGGATTTCGGCTGAACGAGGCGGCTGGCGCTCCAGTCGCCGAGATTTGCCGAGGACGTCTGCATCAACCCGGCCGTCGGCGCCGACTCGGCGATCTCGGCCGGCTGCACGTGCCCCGGCTTACCCGTCTTGGGCGTCAACACCCAGATCACGCCGTCGTCGGCCAGCGGCGTGATGGCGTCCATCAATCGGTCGACGAGGTCACCGTCATCGTCGCGCCACCACAGCAGCACCACGTCGACGACCTCGTCGGAATCCTCGTCGAGCAGTTCACCGCCGCACGCGTCTTCGACATCGGCCCGGATGTCGTCGTCGACGTCGTCGTCCCAGCCCAGTTCCTGCACAACCTGATCGTTTTGGATGCCCAGCCGTTGGGCGTAGTTCGGGGCGTCCGCCGCCGCGACCACCGTCGGCCCTCCTTCGCACTGCTCGTCAGATCGTCCTATCGTCGCACGACCCGGTTCGTTGGTGTTGCCGGGCGCTCAAAGGTTCATCGATAAGCGGCGTCGCAGAGGTCCAGGGCACGGGTCTTGACGTCGTTCAACCTCGTCACCGCGGCGTTGAACTCGTCGGGTCCGTAATTGCCCGCGATCGCGTTCGCGACACCGCGGGCCGCGTCGACCCAGGCGTTGAGCGCGTCGCGCAGTTCCGGAGACAGCGGGTCGGTCATGCTCGCAGCGACCGCGTCGGCGCTCTGATTCAGCGAGTCGATCGCAGGCCCGGCCTTCGCCTGCGCGTCGGGGGCGCTCGAATTGAACGCCTTCACGTAGTCGTTGACCGCGGTGATCGCGTCCACGCTGCTCGATGCCAGCGCCTCGCACGAGGCATGGACGGCCTCGGTGGTCAACTTCCACTCCTCAGACTTCAGCTGT
>DATEIG010000299.1:0-3829 GCA_035279185.1 Mycobacterium sp. | reverse complement strand
CAGCAGTCGCTGACGCATACCGCATACTGCCCGATCAAGAGCGCCGAGCGGCAGTTCGGCGCTACCGACGCACGTCGTCCGTGCCCTCGTCGCCTTCGACGTAGAGGAATGGAAGGTGCGGTCGGCGTCCCGTTGCCGTCTCATCAGCACGCATGAAGTAGCCGCCAACGAAGGCCAACGCCGGAGCCGCGATGGTCGAGAGCACCGACAGGAAGGTCAGGCCGACGACTGCCGCGAAGATCCCGAACACCACCATGAAGGCCGCTGCGGGTACAACCGTGCGCCAGGCGCGTGGCGGGCGAGAGCCGAAGATCTGCCGTCTGTTCACGAACCCAGCGTGCCCCGTCGCGAGCGCCGAGCGGCAGTTATTCCGGTGATCTGTCAAGTGGGTGTCGGGTTATTCCGGTGATCGTTCATCCGGCGATGCCGTCGAGGAGCTGGTTGTAGATCGCTGCTCGTTCGGGTTGGTGGTTGCGGGCGGCGTGGTCGGCTTGGGCTCTCAACGTCGGCAGGAACTCGATGCTGGTGGCGTAGTAGCCGCAGCCCTCGCAGATCGTCTCGTAGACGCAGTCGGTGTCGGCGGGTCGGTTGCACCAGCCGTTGGCGAGCATCCGCCGATGCTCCGCGGCGAGCTGGCGGAGCCGCTGTTCGGGATCGGCGGCGGTGTAGAGCGCGTCGATCTTGGCGGAGGCGGTGGCGTATTCGTCGGCGACGGTCTTGTTCGCGATCCGGGCGTAGGTGAGCGTCATCCGCAAGCTGCGATGGCCGAGCATCGTGGCGATCGCTTCGAGGCGCATGCCACGGTTGATCGCCTGGGTGGCGAGGGTGTGGCGGAGCTGGTGGGGGTGAACGTGACCGAGTCCGGCACGTCGGCCGACACGACGCACGATCCGGGCGACTTGGTGCCGGTTGACGACCTCACCGTGACGGTGCAGCAGCCGGCCATGCAACGGCGGGTGAGTCGCGGTCCATTCGGCGAGCAGACGGACGGCGTTGGGGTGCAAGGGGACGTAGCGGTCGTTGTGCAGCTTGCCGACCGGGATCCGCAACCACGGGGTGCCGTTGAGCACGACGACGGCGTCAGCTTCGAGCGCGCAGAGCTCACCGACACGCATCCCGGTGCGTGACAGCAGCTCGAGCACGAGCCGATCGAACGATCCGGTCTGGGCGGCTGCAGCAGCGAACCGGGCGGCTTGCGCGTCGTCGAGGAAGCGGGGCAGCGGGTCATCGGCGATCGGGACATCGACGGCGAAGATCGGTGTCCTGGGTGGTGCGTCGGGCCAGTCCCACTCGATGATCCGGTCGAAGAAGCTGCGCAGCATCCCGAGGCGTTGACGGATCGTGTTGCGTGCCGGCGGTCGACCGGTGGCGGTGTCGTGGGCGGCGAAGAACAGCTTGAACGCCTCCACATGGGCCCGGCGAACATCGACGAACCCCGTCACGTCCGGGTGGTCGTGGACGAGGAAGCGGGCGAAGCTGCGCAGCGTGTTGTCGGCGACCTCAACCGTCGAGGGCCGCAACGACAGCGCCACCTGATCCAGATACGCCCAGGCAGTGGCCGCCAGAGCGGGGGCATGCGCGACGACGGGTTCCCACTCACGATGACGCCCGCGGGTGTCCAGGCACGTGTTGGCGATGTTGGTGGCAGTCATCGCAGGATCGCCGCGGTGGCATCGATGAGCTCGATCGCGCGGCGGTACTCGCCGTCGAGCCAGTCGTCGGCGAGATGCAGATACACCCGTGTCGACTCGATCGAACGGTGACCGGCTTGGGCTTGCAGTGCCTCCAACGCCATGCCTGCTTCACGCAGCCGGGTGAGGCAGGTGTGGCGCAACTGGTGACACGTCGCATGGCCGATCCCGGAGCGTTGCTTGGCGGCGCGCACGATCTGCTCCAGCCCGTCGATCGACAGCGGCTCACCGCGACGCGAGCCCTTCAACACGACGAACAGGCCGTCCGAGCCGCTGTCGGGTCGTTCGCTCGACAAGTAGTGGGCGACGCTCGCGAAGAACTGTGCCGACATCGGCACCACCCGTTGATGGCCGCCCTTGCCGTCGGCGATGAACACCCGACGCTGCGTGACCTGCAGGTCCTCGACCCGCAGACCGATCACCTCACAGCAACGAAGGCCGCCAAGGACCATCGCTTCGAGCATCGCCCGGTCCCGCCACCGTCGCGTCGCTCCCAACAGGGCGACGACATCGGCCGGGTCGAGCACACGCGGCAACGTCCGTGGCGTGCGGATCAACGGCGACCCCGACCGCCGGCCATCGGCCCCGGTCCGTCGGTTGGCCATCCCGCGCGGCACCGGGTTCGACACCCGGTCGCCGCACAACACGAGATAGTTGAACAACCCCGACACCACCGCCAGCCGGCGCTTGATCGTCCGTGCCGCCAGCCCGGTCTCACCATCGGCGAGACGCACCACACGACCCTCACCGTCACCGCGGCGTTGTGCTGCGATGAACTCGAACACGTCCTGCGCCGTGACGTCGACGGGGTCCTTGTCGATCACCGCGAAGAACACGCGGAGATCCGATCTCGTCGCGATCACCGTGTTCGGGCGGCACCTCCCCGCGACGAACTCGACGTACAGATCCAACAACTCCGCTCTCGACAAGCGAGGCGGCACACGCTCAGCAATCGACACTTCAGTGGTCTCCGATCAGCTCGCTCACCTCCTCTCCCTCGAGAAGAGGCGGCCAGCCTCATCGATCACCGGAATATCAACAGTTCGGCGCTAGCCCTTTGGTTGCCTCACTGGCGGCGGCTCAGGATCGAAGGCCCTCGCCGGGCACGACGGGTCGCCGCAAGCGATGTCGGGATCACCGGCGTGTTCGAACTCGTAGTGGAAGCATGACCAGTGCATGCGCTCGAAAGTGTCGAACTGGTCGCGGTTCCTCACAACCGGTCGATCACATCGAACGCACTGTGGATCAGTCACGCTCCATCCTCCCGCATGCCGATCGATCCCTCTTTGTGTCAAGTGGTTGACTCCGTAGCTGCTGTGACGCGCGCGATCGAGCCTGGCGACGCGGTGCGCGTCGAGGCGTATGGTTCGCGTTGGGTCCGGGAGTGACTGATCCGAAGTGCCGGCGTTCAGGGCTTGGGCCGGCCGCGCTGGATGTGAGAGTCGCCCCTGATTGTCCTCCCGGGCCTAGTTGGCTCGAGCGTCAGTGCGTAGGTGGCGGAACACGCGATCGCTGATGTGGCGCTTCAAGGAGCGCATCGCCTCGCGGCGGGTGCGGCCCGCGGCGAGCTTGCTGTCGTAGTAGGCGCGGCCCTCGCTGTGGAGGTTGCGGATCTGGGTGACGGCGATCATGTGGATCGCATGGTTCAACGTCCGGTTGCCGCGTCGTGACAGACGGTGGACGGTCCGTCCCGAGGAGCTGAACTCGATCGGTGCGGTGCCGTTGTACGCGGCGTAGTGACCGGCGGTCGCGAACCTGGTGACGTCACCGGTGTAGCCGAGGAGCATTCCGGCGATGATCGGGCCGACCCCGAAGATCTCGATCAGTGTCGTTCCGGACGCGGTGACAGCGTCGCTGATGCGGGACCTAGAGCGCTTCATCTTCGCGTCGAGGGCACGGATGTCGTCGAGCAGTTCGTGGGCGAGCTCGAGTCGTTGCTGCTGCGCCACGCTCGCCGGGACGATCCGGTCGAGGACGCATTCTGCCTGGTTGACGACCACTTCCTTGCTGATCCCGCCGGCGATGAGCTCGTTCACGGTCGCGTGCAACCGGCTGCACGCACGCGAGCGCGCACATCCCGCCGGCGATGAGCTCGTTCACGGTCGCGTGCAACCGGCTGCACGCACGCGAGCGCGCAC
>DATEIG010000298.1:0-7370 GCA_035279185.1 Mycobacterium sp. | reverse complement strand
GTCGACGATCTGCTCGGTCACGCCGTCGAAATCCTTCCCGTTGGAGAAGTACCAGTCGGAGTAGAGGCCGCCGTTGCGGCGCGCGGCTGTCGAGTTGCCGCCCTGGAAGATCTCCGGGTTGGGACGGTCGGGGGTGTTGACCGGTTTCGGCTTGAGCGTGAAGTCGTGGATGCGGTAGAAGTCGCCGCGGAAATCCACGTCGTCCTCGGTCCAGATCTTGCGCAGCACCTGCAGGAACTCCGCGCTGCGGCGGTAGCGCTCGTCATGCTCCAGCCACGGCTCGCCGAGGTGGGTGAACTCGTCCTTGAACCAGCCGGACACCACATTGACGGCGAAGCGCCCGTTGCTCAGCTGGTCGGCCGTCGCGCCGAGTTTGGCCAGCACGCCGGGCTGCCAGAGCCCGGGGTGGACGGCGGCGATGACCTTGAGCCGTTGGGTGGCCAGCAGCAGTGCGAGGCTGAAACTCGTCGACTCGTGCTGGTACTCGGCGCCGTAGCTGGCCTCGTAGCGCACCTGCGACAGCGCGTAGTCGAAGCCGTTGTTCTCCGCCGTCTGGGCGAGCTTGACGTTGTAGTCGTAGCCCCAGTCGGTGCGCTGCTCGATGTCGCTGGTGACGAGCCCCCCGCTGACATTGGGCACCCAGTACGCGAATTGGACGTGGTCTGCGATGCGTTCAGTCGTCATGGGTTGCCACCCAACATCGGGTGCGTCGCTTCGTCGCGGGTAACGCTCTCGGTGACGGAAAGTCCGGGGGTGACCGTCTCGATTGTGCGCCTACGTACACCGCGTCGGCGTGTCGCGCACGCCACCGCACAGTCGAAGCGCCGCGAAGCTAGACCTCGGCGATCGGCGTTGCAGGGATGCCGTTGAACCGCGACGACGTCACCGACGTGTAGGCGCCCATCATCGGGCTGACGACGATGTCTCCGACGTTCAGCGTCGGCATCGGGTAGTCGCGGGCGATGACGTCCGCGCTGTCGCACGTCGGCCCGGCCAGCGTCACGGGCTCGTCGCCTTTGACGTCGTCGACGATCTCGCGCAGCGCGAGGATCGGCGGGTGCACGTCCTCGGTCATCACGTTGGAGTAGCTGCCGTAGATTCCGTCGTCGAGGTAGTGCCACTGGCGGCCGTCGCGCACGGCGCTGCCGACCACGCTCGTCAACAGTGTCATGCTGTCGGCGGTCAGGAACCGGCCCGGTTCGGCAACCAAGTCGAACTCCTGGCGACGGGGCCCCAGTTCCTCGAAGACGACCGCGGCGATGGCGTCGATCGCAGGCATCGGCTCGCGATAAGTGACCGGAAACCCGCCGCCGATGTCGATCGTTCGCGTTGGCACGCCGAGGGTTTCGTCGATGTGGTCGATGAGCTCGAGCGTGCCGCGCAGCGCCGCCCGGTAGGGCTCGGCCGTCGCGCCCTGGCTGCCGACGTGAAAGCTGAAGCCGCCGAACCGGACTCCCGCCGCAAGCACCTGCTTGACGACGAGTTCCGCGTCGGCGGGGTGGACGCCGAACTTCGTGGAGAGGTCCGACTTTGCCGCCGGATTGAGGAAGGCCAGTCGGACCAGCACCTCGATGTCGGCGGGCAGGCCCGCGAATTTCTGCGCCTCGACCGGATTGTCGACAACGAAAGTGCGGATGCCGGCGATGTACGAATGGTCGATGTCGGCCAGCTTCTTGATCGGGTTGGTGTTGATACACCGGCCGAGTGGAAGGCCAAATGCGTCAACCAGTTCCACCTCGGCGCGGGTGGCCACGTCGAACCCGCACCCGGCGGCGGCGACGGCACGCAGCACCGCCGGGTGGGACGATGTTTTCACCGCGTAGTGCAGCCGGAAGCCGGTCAGCTGCGAGGCAAGCAGCCGACACTGCTCGACGACGCGGTAGGGATCGAGCACGAGCAGCGGGGTGCCGTGCTGCGCGACGAGCGCGCGCCAACCCTCGGCCTCGCACCGGGTGCGTGCGTCGTCACGAAACTGCGACCGCAGGGACGGGTCCACCGTCGACCTCCTCGTTGAGCGGGCGGCGCACGGCCAGCAGGTTCTTGAAGCGCTCGTAGCTGAAGATCGCCATCACATAGAAGGCGATGTCGGCGACGATGCTGCCGACGACGAAGCCGACGGCGGTGTTGCCGATCAGGAACGGGAACGCGTAGAGCGTGACCGGTCGGATGAGGATGCTGTCGATCGCCTCCGCGGGGCCGAACTCGACGGCGATGCTGCGGACGGTGAGGCCGTTGGCGACGAGCACCCGCATCGGCCAGCGCCGGCCCGCTTGCGCGGCGTAGGACCACCGGAACCCGTTGACGTAGGCGCTCGCGTAGTAACCGGCCGACGCGCCGATCGTGCCGGCCACCACCGCGGCCGCGTAGGAGCCGGTCAGGTAGTAGGTGGCCGCGGCGGCGCCGAGTTCGCCTGTCCACCCGGCGAGTTCGTTGGGTAAGTAGCGCCGCACCCACTCCATGAGCTTCTGGCGGTTGGTCCGCGTCGACTCCATACAGAGGAGTTTCGGGGCTTGCGCTACGCCAGTCGCGCGTAGCGCACTACCCCAGTGCGAATGGTTCGGCGGCTCGAGCCGCGGTCATGTGGCCGCGGCGTCAGCTGTGCGAGCTGCGCCAGAAGTCGTCCCACGCAGACTTGGAACGATAATCGCTGACGAGGTCGGCGCTGGGGAACGGCGCCATCTGATCCATGAAGTCCTTTACGTGGGACGGATCGTCCGGTGCAGGCACCCGGGAATTCGCTGATGGCTTGCCGTCCGCAAGCTGAATCCCGAAACCCTCCTCGGTCAGCATGTAGTGGATGTAGAGCTTGGCTGCATTGGGGCTGTCCGTCTTCGCCGCATACGCGATCGCCGACGGGAACGACTGCAGCGCCCAGGGTTTCATGCCGTCGCACAGCGCCAGGTGGTAACCCTTTTGAGCGATGTTGCGGAACTTCGCCATGGAGATCGGGCCGAAGCTCGGCTCCTTCTGGCCGGGAGCACCGACGGCTTCGGAGACGTCCTCGTCGTTCTTGGTGAGCTTGGGGTTGTTCTGCGCGAACCGTTTGACCCACTCGTGGGCGGCATCGGGCTGATCCGTCGTCAGGTCCCTACCGTAGAGCTGCTTGTAGGCGGCCCGCAGCGCGGCGTCGTCGTTGTGCGCCATCGTGTTGAACCAGTAGGGATACTTGGCATTGCTCAGTGGATCGGCCATGGCCACGCGTCCACGCAACGGCTCGTCGGTGAGCTGCCAGATGTTGGACACCGGGCAACTCGAGTAGGCCTGGTTGTTGTAGACCCATCCCATCGGACCGTAGTGAACGATCAGCGGGTACCGATCCCCTGGCTTGATGGAGTCCTTCATGTCCCCGGGGACCCAGTTGACGAGGACGCCCTGATCGAGCAACTCGACGGCGTACGCCGGGAGGTCTTCGTTGATGACGACATCTCCGATGACGTTGCCGGACTGGTTCTCCTTCAGCACTTTGTCGATGGCTCCGAGCTCGACTTTGACCCCGGTCGCCTCGAGCCCGTACTTGGCGGCGAAAGCCTTGGCGGTCGCGACGACCTTGGTGGTCTGGTCGTAGATCGTGATCCCCGGCTCGGTGCGCGCAGCCGCGATCAGCGCATCCAGATCGAAGCCTGCCGGATCCTCGTCGGGATGTGACGATTTCTGCCCCAGCGGGGGCGACGTGGCGTCGGTGCCGGTTGGCGCGGGCGGCGCGCACGCCGCCGCCAGGAGCGCGAGGGCCGCGCAGGCACGGGCGATACGTCGATTTCGAGAGTTGTTCCTGTGCATGATTTTCCCTTCGTCGGCGAGTAGTTGGTTGACGGATGCAACAGGGCTTCAGGGCGGCCCGACGCGATCGCCTTCGGCGTCGAAAACGTGAACATCGTCGGCTGCGATGCGTATCCGAATTTCGTCGCCCGGACTGCACGTGGGATTCACCGAAGTGGTCGCGAAGAGGTGGCGGTCATCGGCGACGACCTCGACGGTCCAACTGCCGCCGGTCGCAAGGACGGCGAAGACGGTGCCGTCGATGGTCAGTCCCCCAACGGCACTGGACTCGCTGCGGTGTTCGATCCGGATCGACTCCGGACGAAATCCGACCGAAGCCGGGTCGGTCCCGGTTCGTCGGGTCCTCGCCTTGCCGAATGCGTACGCCGCCGCCACATGTGGCGCGGACTCCTGATCGACCATCTCGATGATGTTGATGGGCGGATTGCCGAGGAACTCGGCGACGAAGCGGTTGCGCGGGCGATCGTAGATCTCGACCGGTGACCCGATCTGTTGCAGTCGGCCTTCGAACATGACCGCGATCCGAGTTGCCAATGTCATTGCTTCCCACTGGTCGTGGGTCACGAAGGCGATGGTGGAGCCGAAGTCTTGGTGGATGCGCTTGAGCTCTGCCCGCATCTCGAGACGCAGCCGTGAGTCGAGGTTCGAAAGCGGCTCGTCGAGAAGCATGACGCCAGGGTTGACGGCGAGCATCCGGGCCAGCGCCACCCGCTGCTGTTGTCCGCCCGACAGTTGCGACGGGTAGCGGTCTGCGTAACGAGAGATGTCCATCGCCGCCATCACCTCGTCGGCGCGTCGTACCCGTTCGGCCCGAGCGATCTTGCGGAGGCGGAGGCCGTATTCGGTGTTCTGACGAATCGTCATGTGGGGCCACAATGCGTAGCTCTGGAAGACCAGTCCCATCTCGCGGCGCTCGGGCGGGACGAACACGCCGCGCTCGACCGAGTCCAGCACCCGGCCGTCGACGGAGATCGAACCCGCCGTCGGCTGTTCGAGCCCGGCGATCATCCGCAGCGTCGTGGTCTTGCCACACCCCGACGGGCCGAGGATGCACATGAAGTCACCGTGGTCGATCATCAGATCCAGGCCGTCGACGGCATTCGTGGTGCCTCGGGGGTATCGCTTGGTGACGCCGGTGAGCGAGATCGTCGGCAACGGTCAGCCCCCCAATCCCCGGCCGATCTCGGCCTTCAAGGTCTTCTGGATGGCGTAGGTGCCGCCGAACGCAATGGCCGACACGATGAGGACGACGCCGTTGGCGGCTTGGGTGAAACCGAAGTCGACGAGCTTGATCGCAAACGTGGTCAAGACGTCCATGCCCGGCACGGCCAAGATCACCACGAGGCTCAGGCTGCGGACCCCCGCGATGAACGGCAAGAGCACACCGACTGCCAGAGCACGCTTTTGGATGGGCGCGACGATCCCCGACATCCGGCGCCACCAGCCGGCTCCTGCGATCTGTGCGGCCTCTTCCGGGTCGGGGCCGAGCTGCATCATCGACGAGATGCCGGCGCGCGACGCGAACGGCATCTGCTCAGCCAGGTAGATCAGCACCAGGATGGCGGCCGTGCCGTAGAGCGCCGGGATGGGTCCGCGCGGCACGGCGAACAGCGACAGATAGGCGACCGCGAAGGCGATGCCCGGCACGAGATACGGAAGGAAAGTCAGCTGTCGTAGCGCGGTTGCGAGCAGACGGCTCGGGGAGCGAACGACGACATAGCCGACCAGCTGGCCGAGGACACCCGCGCCGATCGCTGCGACGCCAACGATCCAGAGTGTGTTCCAGGCCGCCGACCACACGTCACTGCTCAGCAGGATTCCGTCGGTGAACCCCGGAGTGTCGAGGCCGCGGCCGAACCAGTAGGACAGGGTGAAGTTGCCCAGGGAGAAGTCGGCGGGGCGCCGCATCACGGTCGAGAGCAGCAGTACTGCGACCGGGACGATCACGCTGACGACGAACGCGAATCCGCAGAGCGCGGTGGCCGGAATCCTCAACCTGCCCAGCGGCCGAGTCCTGTCCACCAACCCCTTGCCCCCGATGGTGACAAAGCGCCGCGCGGCGGCGAGGAAGTGCACGTCGACCCACAGCGAGAGCAGTCCGATCAGGATGATGGCAGCGGCGATGACAGCCGCCGAACCGCTGTCGCGGGTCGAGATGTTCCGGTACAGCGAGGTCGCCAGGACGTTGAAGTCGGTGGGCAGTCCGAGGATGTAGGTCACCCCGAATTCGCCGAGGACCTTCGCCAGGATCAGCGTGGCCGCCGACACGATGGCCGGCCGCATCAGCGGCACGAGGATGGTGCGGACGACAGTCCCGTACCCGGCTCCGAGGGAGCGTGCCGCATCCTCCAGCTGAGGGTCGAAGCGTTCGAGGGCGTTGCCGAGCAGCAGGATGACCAGCGGCGCGAAGTACAGCGTGAAGATGATGGTGATCGGAACACCGCCGTAGGCCAGCCAGTCGGGCGGTGTCAACCCGATCGACTCGAGCCAGCCGCGTTGACCGCCCGCCGTACGGTTCTTGAAGACTGTGCTCCAGGCGAGCGCGAACGCCCATGTCGGCAGCATGTACGGCACGATCAACGCCGTGCCGAACCAACGCCTGCCGAAGAGGTCCGTGCGGGTCAGGAGCCAGGCGAGTATCCCGCCGAGCAGCAGGGACAAGACGACCGAGCACGCGCTGACGACCACGGTGTGCAGCAACGGCCGCCAGAACAGATCGCCGGACACCGGTGAGAGGAACACCCGCCAGAGGTAGTAGGACGTCAGCGAGCCGGCCGGCCGCTGCACGATGTAGGTGTCCCTCGCGCCGACGGTCACGCCCTGGATCAACATCGTCACGATCGGAACCGCGATCAGGTAGCCGAAGAGCACCAGCCCGAGAAGGCCGAGGACCGTCGTCGGGCGTCGAATGGCGACATTGAGCCGGTAGCGCAGAGCCCGAGTCGGAGGCGTCGGTTCGTTCGCGGGCGTGGGCGAATCGTCGTCTACCGTCGGATGGTCCGGCGCCGTTGCCCGTCTCTTCACCTGGCATCCTCGGCTCGGCTACGGCTGGTCGGACGTACCGTCGATTACCTTCGGAGACAGTACTCAGGGCAACCCAAGCGTGTCTCGCGATCCAGCAAACACAGGTTTCAGCCTGACGGGGCGTCGTGTCGTCAGATCAAACGGCGTCGTGTGCGGTGTCGGCACCCCCGCCCTTGACCACCAAACTGGAACACGTTCTAATTCGAGGTATGGACTATGGGCTCGTACTGTTCACCAGCGACCGTGGGATCACGCCTGCCGCCGCAGCCAAACTGGCCGACGACCACGGCTTCACCACGTTTTACGTGCCCGAACACACCCACATACCGATCAAGCGCGAGGCCGCACACCCGACGACCGGCGACGAGTCGCTGCCCGACGACCGCTACATGCGCACCCTCGATCCGTGGGTGTCGCTCGGCACCGCCTGCGCGGTGACGTCACGGGTGCGTTTGTCGACGGCGGTCGCGCTGCCGGTCGAACACGACCCCATCACGCTTGCCAAGTCGATCGCGACGCTCGACCACCTCTCGGGCGGCCGGGTCAGCCTCGGCGTCGGATTCGGTTGG
>DATEIG010000297.1:0-5862 GCA_035279185.1 Mycobacterium sp. | reverse complement strand
AACACCTTCGGGCGCGGTCCGGGTGGCGAGCCGCTTCAGTGCCACTGGATCCCCAACCAGTGGCCGCCGGTGACCACCGGCTTCTGGGTGATCTCGCCCGAGATCTTCGGCGTGCAGGAGATCGGCAGCCCGTGCCCGAGCGACCAGGCAGCCGCCCAGGCGCCCGACGGTCGTCCCCTGCTGTGCCTCGGCGAGCAGGGCTGGCAGCCCGGCTTCTTCACCGGCACCGGATTCTGGCCGACGTAATCCGCTAACGCGCGTCTTCGAAGTGTCGCCGGATGCCGGCGAGCATCTCGGCATGCGCCTCGACCGCCTTGCCGACGGTCACTGCCAGCATAGGCCGCGGCGCTTCGATCCGTATCCGCTCGGTGACCCGTGTGCCGGCACCCGTCGGCACGAAGGACACCGCGCCGCGCAACCGGACGCGGGGGAACTGCCTAGCGTCGGTGAGGATGTCGCCGGCGCGAGGGACCAGCAGGTGCGCGACGTAGCTCGTGCGCAGATGAAGCGGTCCTACCGGAATGCGGTCGGTCACCCGGTAGGTCTGCTCGTACCCGTCCGCCCTCTCGCGGCGGTCGACGGTCTGCACCGAGACGACAAGAGGATGAACGAGCCTGATGTTGTCGAGGTCGGCGTAGAAGGCCCGGACGTCTTCGGGCGCGCCGGGAACGTCCTCGGCGAGCGCCCGCTCGACCGTCGTGATCCACCGGCTCACAGGGCTCAATCTAACCGGCCCGACCACGAGAATGTCATATGCTGATTAGCGAGAATCGCGTATCCGGTAGGCTCGCTGAGCAGCTGCTTAGCAGGCTGACGGGGAGTCCCGCCGACGACGGATCGGAGCGTTTGCCATGACCGCGACAGAGCAGGCCGTCACGACTCGATACGCGGGGGCACGAGTCCCTCGTGTCGAGGACACCCGCCTGCTGACGGGCCATGGCACCTTCGTCGACGACGTTTCCCGGCCCGGCATGTTGCATGCGTGCTTCGTCCGCAGCCCCTTTGCCAAAGCGCGCATCAACAGCATCGACACCTCCGCCGCACTGGCGCTGCCCGGCGTGGCCGCGGTGTTCCTCGCCGACGACATCAACCCCGAGGTTCGCGAGGCCTGGCATGCGGTCGCGGGCAAGGACATCGCCGACACGCCGCGGCCGCCGCTCGCCGAGGGCGAGGCCAAGTTCGTCGGCGATCCGGTGGCGCTCGTGGTCGCCGAATCGCGATATGTCGCCGAGGATGCCGTCGAGCTCGTCGACGTCGACTACGACCCGCTGCCTGCCGTCGCGGACTTCACGAAAGCCGTCAATTCCGACTCCGTGGTGCACGAGGCGTACCCCGACAACGTCGCGGGCGGTATGGGCGGCGCGCCGCCGGACGAGGAGACGTTCTCGTCGGCCGCGCATGTCGCGTCGGCGCACGTCTACCAGCAGATCCACTCGCCCGTCCCCATCGAGACCAGGGGCCTGGTCGCCGAGTGGGAGGCGGCGTCGCGCGAACTCACCATGTGGGCGTCCACCCAGACCCCCCACGAGCTGCGCGCGTTCGCGGCCCGACTGCTCGGAATCCCTGCGCAGAACGTCCGAGTCATCATGCGCGACACCGGCGGCGGGTTCGGCCAGAAGGTCGTGCCGATGCGCGAGGACATGTGCATCATGCTTGCCGCGCGCAAGGTCGCGAGCGCGTTGAAGTGGATCGAGGACCGTCGCGAGAACCTGATGTCGGCAGGTCAGGCCCGCCATGTCGACGGCGACGTGCGGATGGCGTTCGACGACGACGGCAACATCCTTGCCGCCGACATCGACTTCGTGCAGGACATCGGCGCCTACCCCACTCCCTATCCCGTGCTGACCACCGCGGCGATCGGCATGTTCTTTCCGGGCCCATACCGGGTTCCGAAAGCGAGCTTCAACTACAAGACGGTGTTCTCGAACACTGCGGGCCTCGCGGCGTACCGGGGTCCGTGGCAGTACGAAACCCTTACTCGCGAAATACTTCTCGACATCGCCGCCCGCAAGATGGACATGGATCCGGTCGAACTGCGCCGCCGCAACATCCTGCGCGGCGACGAGATGCCCTACTTCAACGCCAACGGCATGCCCTACGAACACGTCGCGCCCGCGGACACCTTCGAGCAGGCTGTGAAAATCCTCGACCACGAAGGCTTTCGCAAGGAGCAGAGGGACGCGCTCGCCGAAGGTCGCTACATCGGGCTGGGGTTCTCCGCTTACATCGAACCCACCGGTGCGGCAACGGGACACCTCGCCACCGAGGGCGCGACGATCCGGATGGAGCCCACCGGCAAGATCAACGTGTACGTCAACGGCGGGTCGACCGGCAACAGCATCGAGACAACGGTGGTCCAGTTGACCGCCGACGCACTCGGCGCCGACATCGCCGATGTCTCGACGATTCAAGGCGATACGGCCGTGACGCCGTACGGCGCGGGCACGCAGGGCAGCCGCAGCGGGCCGATGACCGCGGGAGCCGTCAACGAGGCGGGTGCGATCCTGCGCAACCAGATCATCGCGATGGCCGCTCATCGGCTGGGGGTTGACGCATCGGCGATCGAGCTGGCCAATTCGCGGGCCTCCGTCCGCGACGATCCCGAAAAGAGTGTCAGCTTCGCCGATCTCGCCTACCGCTCCTACTACGAGCCCGCCCAGCTTCCTCCCGGCATGGCGGCGACGCTGGAGGCCACCGCGCGGTTCACCTCGCAGACGATGATCCACTGGGCCAACGCCACTCACGCGTGCACCTGTGAGGTGGACGTCGACACCGGACACGTGACGCTGACCCGCTACATCGTGAGCGAAGACGTCGGACCGATGATCAACCCGAACGTGGTGGAGGGCCAGATCGCCGGCGGCACGGTCCAGGGCATCGGCGGCGCGCTGCTCGAGAACATGGTCTACGACGACGACGGCAACCCGCTCTCGTCGACCTTCGTCGACTACCTGCTTCCGACGGCCACCGAAGTCCCCGCGATCGAATACGGCCACGTCGAGATCCCCGGTCCGGGCGTCGGCGGATACAAGGGCTGCGGTGAAGGCGGTGCGATCGGGTCGACACCCGCGGTCATCAACGCCATCAACGACGCGCTGGCCCCGCTGGGCGTCACGCTGACCCGGTTGCCCGCGAGCCCGGCCGCCATCGTCGAGCTGATCGACCAAGCCACAGCTGGAAAGGACCGCTGAACGTGGAGCTGCACAACGAATTCCGGGTCGCGGTGCCCGCGGCCACGACGTGGAAGGTGCTCACCGACGTCGGGCGGGTGGCGCCCTGCATTCCCGGCGCTCAACTCCTGTCGGTCGACGGCGACGACTTCACCGGGGCGGTGAAGGTGAAGGTCGGCCCGATCACGGTGTCCTACAAGGGCGATGCCTCGTTCCAGGAGAAGGACGAGGCCGCGAAGCGGGTCGTCATCAAGGCCAGCGGCAAGGAGACACGGGGCAGCGGCAACGCGGCGGCGCTCGTCACCGCCCAGTTGAAGGACGAGGGCGACGCCACCTCCGTTTCGATCACCACCGACCTCACGATCTCCGGCAAGGCCGCGCAGTTCGGCCGCGGCGTGCTGGCAGACGTCTCGACGAACCTGATCGGCCAGTTCGCCAGGAACCTCGAGGCAGACCTGCTCGGGGGTGCCGCGGCCACGTCCTCGTCGTCTGCGGCCGCCGCACCGTCGGTGGCGGCAGCGGCCGATGCCGGCGGCGACTCCGTCGATCTCCTGAAAGTCGTTGCGGTGCCGATGGCCAAGCGCTACGCGCCCGCGCTCGCAGCGGTCGCCGCAGGCGTCACCGTCGGCTTCGTTCTCGGCCGGCGCAAACGTCGACATCCCGCTGCCGACCTCGCCGACGAGCTGCAGGCCGCGCTGGCCCGGCTGTTGTCATGAAGGCCGCGAACTTCGCCTACCACCGCCCCGACACCGTCGCGGAGGCAGTGGCGATGCTCGCCGAGTTCGGCGACGACGCCAAGATCCTCGCCGGCGGGCAGAGCCTGGTTCCCATGCTCGCGATGCGCCTGACCTACTTCGAGAACCTGATCGACATCTCCAGGGTCGAGGAACTGAGGAACATCGAGCGGCGCGGTGACGAACTGGTAGTGGCGGCAGCAACCCCGCATTCGCTGGTCGGCATGGATGACGAAGTGGCCGAATCCGTTCCGCTGCTGACACTGTCGACGCCGTACATCGGTCACTTCCAGATCCGCACGCGGGGCACCCTGGGTGGTGCCATCGCGCACGCCGATCCCGCCGCGGAGTACGCCGCGGTCGCGCTGGCGCTCGATGCGACGATCGAGGCGACCTCGGTACGGGGACGGAGGGACATCCCGGCCGCTGAATTCTTCACCGGCCTGTGGGAGACGTCGCTGGCCGCCGACGAGATCGTGACCGCGGTGCGGTTCCCCGTGTGGGCCGACCGGTCCGGCTTCGCGGTCGAGGAATTCGCCCGCCGCCACGGCGACTTCGCGATCGCCGGTGCCACGGTCGCCGTTGCGCTCGATGACGACGGCCGCGTCGCGCGCTGCGGCATCGGGCTGCTGGGCCTCGGTTCGACCCCGCTGCGCGGATCGGCGGCGGAGAGCGAGATCGTCGGTCAACGGGCTGACGCCGTCACCGCCGACGACGTCGGCAGGCTCGCGATCGACGGCCTCTCGGACATTCCCGCCGACCTGCAAGGGTCGGCCGACTATCGCTCACGGGTCGGTGCCGCGATGGTGGCCAGGGCGTGGGCCGCAGCGGTCCGCCAGGCCCAGATGTCCGAAACGGAGGCGATCCATGCATGAGATGCCGGTCGAAGTGACCGTCAACGGCCGCGCACACCGGCACACCGTCGAGCCCCGGTTGACGCTCGCCGACTTCCTCCGTGAGAAGTGCGGGCTCACCGGCACCCACCTCGGCTGCGAGCACGGCGCCTGCGGCGCATGCACGGTGCTGCTCGACGGCCAGGCTGTTCGAGCCTGCCTTCTCTTCGCGGTGCAGGTGGACGGCCAGGAGGTCACCACGGTCGAAGGCATCGCCGGCTCCGACGGCGAGCTGTCCCCGGTGCAGGCCGCGCTGCGCGAGTGCCACGGACTGCAATGCGGCTTCTGCACACCGGGTTTCGTCACGTCGATCACCGCGCTGCTGCGCGACAATCCCCAACCCACCGACGCGGAGATCCGCGAGGGGCTCTCCGGCAACTTCTGCCGGTGCACCGGGTATCAAGGCATCATCAACGCGGTGCACCGGGCGGCAGAGGCCGAAACGCCAGCCCGTTGAGGACTGCGACCCGCTTGACGTGGCGAGCGCTCAGCTAGGTACAGATTCAGGGGACATTCCTGTACCTCAGTGAGCGCTCGCGGCTGTGGTCGCTAGGCGCTCTCCGGCGCGTACCCCAAGGCGCTCTTGGTCTCCAGGTACTCGTGGAACCCGAACTCGCCCCACTCGCGGCCGTTCCCGCTGCGCTTGTAGCCGCCGAACGCGGTGTTGAGGTCGAACGCGTGGTTGATCGCCACCTGGCCCGCACGGATACGGCGCGCCAGCGAACGGGCGGCGTCCAGGTCGGCAGCTGAAACATAGCCCGCCAGACCGTATTCCGTGTCGTTGGCGATCTCGACCGCCTGGTCGAGATCGTCGTAGGGCAGGATGCACAGCACCGGGCCGAAGATCTCCTCGCGGGCGATCGTCATGTCGTTGCGGACATCGGAGAAGACGGTCGGCTTGATGTAGTAGCCGGTGTCGAGCCCGTCGGGCCTGCCCGGCCCGCCGACAGCCACCGTCGCGCCTTCCTCGATGCCCTTCTCGATGAGTCCCTGCACCTTCTCGAACTGAGCCTTCGAGGCGACGGGGCCGATGGCCCGCTTGTTGTCGGGGTCGCCCACCGAAAC
>DATEIG010000296.1:0-4655 GCA_035279185.1 Mycobacterium sp. | reverse complement strand
TCTCCGATCTCGACGCCCTTGATCGCCTGGATGCCCATCACGGCACCTGCCAATTGGCTGTCGAGGCGGTTGTCACCGCTGGTGAACGAGCCGAGCCCGATCGGGAGTCCGTTCGCGACGACCTCCACCACGCCGCCGAGTGTGTCGCCGTCGGCCTTGGCGGCCTCGATCTCGGCGATCATGCGGGCTTCGGCGTCCTTGTCGAACGCGCGCACGGGGCTGGCGTCGATGGCGGTCAGGTCGGAGGCCTGCGGCGGCGGACCGTCATAGGGCGCCGACGCCCCGATGGAGATGACGTGCGAGAGGACCTCGACGCCGAGCGCCTGCCGCAGGAACGCACGGGCGAGAGTGCCTGCCGCGACGCGGGCCGCCGTTTCGCGTGCGCTGGCGCGTTCCAGGACCGGCCGGGCGTCGTCGAATCCGTACTTCAGCATTCCCGCGTAATCGGCGTGGCCGGGTCGAGGACGTGTCAGCGGCTCGTTGCGGGCGACGTTCTCAAGCTCGGCGGGGTCGACGGGGTCGGCGGCCATCACGGTTTCCCATTTGGGCCACTCCGTGTTGCCGATCTCGATGGCGACGGGGCCACCGAGCGTGATGCCGTGCCGGACGCCGGCGAGCATGGTGACTTGGTCCTTCTCGAACTTCATCCGCGCGCCGCGGCCGTAGCCCAGCCTGCGGCGGGCGAGTTGACCGGCGATCTCGTCGGACGTGAGCTCGACGCCCGCGACCATGCCCTCGATCACGGCCACCAGCGCGCGGCCGTGAGATTCACCAGCAGTGGTCCATCGCAACACGCGTCCCATCTTCCCACGTCGGTCTTTGCGTGTGAAAATCTGCCGACGTGGATCCCGCCCAGCCGATGATCGAGTGGTGGTTCTCCAACGACTACCCGGTGTGGAGCGTGACGCGATTCGGCACGGCGACTCTGCGCTCCGGTAGGGACGCTGTTCGGCAGCACATCACGGACCGCACCGGCCTGTAGTTATCCACAGTGGCGCTTTCATCCACAGACGCGGGCTGACGTGGCGGTTCGCCGCAGGTCGCGTCGCTGGCCGTGGGTAGTTTCGAAAGCATGTTCGATGGTTCGTTGCCGGAGATCGCCGACCTGGCGTCGTTGACCGACGCGCAACTGGTCGACGCCGCCGGCGGCTGGTCACGCGCGGAAAACGCCGCCGGGGCGCGCAAGCTGGCGGTGATGGCCGAGATCTTCACCCGCCGCACCGGCCTGGCCACGGCCAAGGAACGGGAGGAATGGTGGATCGACCCTGAAGCCGCCGTGGCCGCCGAATTGGCCGCCGCGCTGGGCGTCAGCTCGGGGTTGGCGCTCCATCAGACCAACCGGGGCGTCGCGCTACGCGACCGACTCCCGAAAGTGGCCGCCCTCTACGAACAGGGTCTCATTTCTGACTTGCTGGTGCGCACGATCGTGTCGCGCACCTACCTCATCGACGACGACGACGCGATGGCGAAGGTCGACGCCGAACTGGCCGCCCGAGTCCGCCGGTGGGGCGCGTTGTCGGCGAAGAAGACCGAAAACGCCATCGATGCGCTGGTCGAACGCCACGATCCCGACGCGATGCGCCGCTCGCGGGACGCGGCCTCGAGTGAGACGGCGCAATTCGGGTCACCCAACGATCCGCCGGGGGTCACATCGATCTGGGCGCGGTTGAACTCCCCGGATGCGGCGCTGATGGAACACCGCGTCGAGGACATCGCCCACAGCGTGTGCGACGGCGATACCCGCACGATGGATCAGCGCCGCGCCCACGCCTTGGCCGCCGCAGTCACCGGCACGACCTTCGCGTGCCGCTGCGGTGACCCCGACTGCACCGGCGGCACCCCCGGAGACACCCCAGCCAGAAACGCCGTCATCTACGTCATCGCCGACGAGAAATCCATCACCGCCGCCACCGACCCCGAACCCTCCGAGCCGGATACCGGGCCTGAGCCCGAGGCCGCCGCTGACAGCGGCGCGGTCGACGACGGAGACGACAGCGCCACCGATTCTGATGCGGGGCAGAATGAATCATCGTCGAACGCGGCTGCTGAGACGGCTGCGACTGAGCCGGCCCGGTGTGCCGCGCCGCCGGCGTTCGTGTTGGGCGCGGGGGTTCTGCCGACCGCTCTGCTGGGCGCGATCGTGGAGCGGGCGACGTTCCGCGAGGTGCGCCACCCCGGCGCGAAATCACCACCCGAACCCCACTACACCCCGTCACGCCAACTGGTCGAGTTCGTGCGGTCGCGGGACCTGACGTGCCGCTACCCGGGCTGCGACAAGCCGGCCCACCTCTGCCAGATCGACCACACCGTGCCCTACCCGGTCGGCCCGACCCACCCGTCGAACACCAAGTGCCTGTGCGTTTTCCACCACCTGTTGAAGACGTTCTGGGTCGGCCGCCACGGGTGGAGCGAACAACAACTCCCCGACGGCACCATCATCTGGACGCTGCCCACCGGCCACACACGCATCACCCGCCCGGGCAGCCAACACCTGTTCCCCCACCTGTGTGCACCCACCGCCACCCTGTGGACCGGTGAGCCGCCGGTCGTGGAAGCGTCGGCGGGGCGCGGGGTGATGATGCCCACTCGGCGGCGCACCCGCGCAGCAGCCAAAGCTCACGCCAAGGCCGCCGAACGCAAACGCAACCAGACCCAGCCGCTAGCAGAACCGATCACCACCTGGCCCCACGACGACCTACCCGACGACGACCCACCACCGTTCTAAGCGACGGCAGGCTGTGCGACCGCCTCACCAAGCCCAGCCAACGCGCCCACCCGCCGTCACCGGAGTGTTCACATCCCTAGAGGATCGCGAGCATAGCGGCGGCGGCGGACGCCAGACACATCGACGGCCCATGCGGCACAGTGGTTTTCGCACTCCTGATGAACACGGCACACGCCACGAATGCGGTCAGCAGGGGTGCCGCGATAGCGGCCAATACCCAGATGTCATATCCGAAGACGCCCGTCAGTGCACCCACGCCGACGGCGAGTTTCACGTCGCCTGCGCCCATCCCGGTTGGCGCGATCAAGTGAACGACGAGATACAGGCCGGCAAGAGTGACCGCGCCCAGCAACGCGGGACCACCGTGGCCGGCCGTCGCAGCGACGGAGAGGATGGCGATCGCGCCGGGCAGTGTCAGCCAATTCGGCAGCCGCCGCTCACGGATGTCGTACACGCTCAACGCCGTCAACCACGCCAGCACGCCCACGGCAGCCGCCCCCGCCCCCATCTGACGAGGCTAACTCTCCTGAAGTGCCTCTCTCATCGCCTCTTTCGGCGCAGGCATGCCCGTGAACTGCTCCACTTGCGCATAGGCCTGGTGCAGCAGCATCTGCAGGCCGCTGATGACCCGGCCGCCGGCGGCCTCGACAGCGGCCGCCAACGGCGTCGGCCATCGGTTGTAGATCGCGTCGAGCAGCACCGGTGTCGCCGACAACACATCGGCGTAGCGGGCGGCCGCATCGGCGGGAATCGTGTTCACCACCACCGACACTCCGGCTACCGCCGAGCCCAAACCACCGGCGTCGATGTCGAGCCACCCGGCCTCGGCGCCCATACGTGTCACCAGATCCACCACAGGCCCGGCCTTCTCGCGGTTACGCGCGACCACGGTGATGCGCTGCACCCCCAGTTCGACCAGACCCACGACCACCGCAGGCGCGGTCCCGCCAGAACCCACGACGACTGCGTGACCCGACGCCTCGCCCAGCGCCCCCACGACGCCGTCGACGTCGGTGTTGTCGGCCCGCCACCCGAACGACGTCCGCAGCAGCGTGTTGGCCGCCCCCACCAGTTCCGCCCGTGCGGTGCGCTCGTCGGCGAACTCGAGTGCCGCGAACTTGCCCGGCATCGTCACCGAGACACCGACCCATTCGGGCCCGAAATTGCCGACCACCCCGGGCAATTGCTCGGCGCTGCATTCGATGCGGTCATAGGTCCAACCGTCGAGGCCCAACGCCCGATACGCCGCCAGATGCAGTTGCGGTGAGCGAGAATGCGCTATCGGCGATCCGAGAACCGCTGCCTTGCGCGCGTCAGCGGGCGCTGTCGAGGACACCGTTGCGCTTCGCGAGTTCGATGTTCGCCAGGTGCTGCGGGTAATCCTTGGTGAAAAGCGTCGTGCCCTGCAAATCGATGGTCACGAAGTACAGCCAATCGCCCGGCGCGGGCCGCTCGGCCGCAGCCAGCGCCTCCGCACTCGGCGAGCAGATCGGTGTCGCCGGAAGGCCTTCGCGCACATACGTATTCCACGGTGTCTCGCGCCCGCGGTCCGAGTCGGTGGTCGCGACCTCCTGGCGGTCCAGCGAGTAGTTCACCGTCGAGTCGAACTCCAGCCGCCGGTGATCCGGTGCCACCAGGCGGTTGTAGATCACCCGAGCCACCTTGTCGAAGTCCTGCGGCTTGGATTCGCGTTGCACCAGCGAGGCCACCGTGAGGATCTGATAGGGCGTCATGCTCAGCGACTTGGCCGTGTCCAGCAGGCCGCCCTGCGCGTACTGATACGCGCTGGCGCCGACGAGCGACGACAGGATCTCCCGCGGCGACGCCGAGGGATCGACATCCCACGCCCCCGGCGCGATGAGACCCTCGAGCCTGCGGTGGTCGTCACCCATCGCCTGCACCGGCTTGGTCGCCCAGTCCGGCACCGCCA
>DATEIG010000295.1:0-20555 GCA_035279185.1 Mycobacterium sp. | reverse complement strand
ATCCTGATCGACGAGCACGATGCCGTCCTCGACGCGTTTGTACATCGCGCCCGATGGGCAGGACGCCACGCACGAGGGGTTCAGGCAGTGTTCGCAGATCCGCGGTAGATAGAACATGAACGTCTGCTCGAGTTCGAGGCGGACACGCTCGCCGACCTTCTTCAGCACAGGGTCGCCGGGCACGATCTCCGGCGAGCCGCCGAGGTTGTCATCCCAGTTCGCCGACCACGACACCTTCATCGGCTCGCCGCTGATCAGGCTGCGCGGCGGCGCGACCGGCATCTGGTCACCCAGCGGTGCGGAGGTCAGGTTCTCGTAGTCGTAGGTCCACGGCTCGTAGTAGTCGTCGATGCTCGGCATCTTGGGGTTGGAGAAGATCCGCAGCAGCTTGTGCAGCTTGCCGCCGTCGCGCAGCCGGAGCCGGCCCCTGCGATCGCGAACCCAGCCGCCGCGCCAGCGATCCTGGTCCTCGTAGGTGCGTGGATAGCCCTGACCCGGCCGGGTTTCGACGTTGTTGAACCACACGTACTCGGTGCCGGGCCGGTTGGTCCAGGCCTGTTTACAGGTCACCGAGCAGGTATGACAACCGATGCACTTGTCGAGGTTCATCACCATCGCCATCTGCGCCATGACCCGCATCAGTACGTCACCCCTTGGCTGCGACGGCGCACCACCGTCACCTCGTCGCGTTGGTTTCCGGTCGGGCCGAGATAGTTGAACGCGAAGGCGTTCTGCGCGTACCCGCCCGCCAGGTGCGTCGGCTTGATCAGTAACCGGGTCAGTGTGTTGTGGATACCGCCACGCCGACCGGTGGTGTCGGAGAGCGGCACGTCGATGGTGCGCTCCTGCGCGTGGTAGACGTACACCACTCCCTCGGGCATCCGGTGCGACACGACTGCCCGGCACACCAGCACGCCGTTACGGTTGACCGCCTCGACCCAATCATTGTCGTCCACATCGATTTTGGCGGCGTCGCCCGGACTCATCCACATCGTCGGACCACCCCGCGACAGCGACAGCATCAGCAGATTGTCCTGGTACTCCGAGTGGATCGACCATTTCGAATGCGGCGTCAGGTAGCGCACCGTCAGCCCGACGCCGTCACGCTCGCCGATCTGCGGTTCACCGAACAAGCGCGCCATGTCGAGGGGTGGTCGGTAGGTCGGCATCTGCTCGCCGAGTTCTTCGAGCCAGTCGTGGTCGACATAGAAATGCATCCGGCCGGTGAGCGTGTGGAACGGCTTGAGGTCTTCGATGTTGACGGTGAACGGAGCGTACCTGCGACCACCGGTTTCGCTGCCCGACCACTCGGGACTGGTGATCACGGGGACGGGCCGCGCCTGGGCGTCGGCGTAGGTGATGCGGCGTTCCTCGCTGCCCTCGGCAAGGTGGGCCAGGCTTCGGCCGGTGCGCTTCTCGAGCTCGCGAAAACCCTCGACCGCGAGGCGTCCGTTGGACGTTCCCGACAGCGCCAGGATCACGTCGGCCATCCGCTCGGCAGAGGTGATCGCCGGTCGGCCCTCCGCCGGACCGGCATCCAGCACGCCGAACTTGCCGGCGAGTTCGGTCACCTCGCGATCGGGCCTGGTGGTGACGCCCTTGGTCGTCAGCCCGAGCCTCTCGACGAGAGGGCCGAGCGTGGCCCACTTGTCGGCGACAGCGGCGTAGTCGCGTTCGACGACGGCAACGGGACCCATCGTCGTGCCCGGTACCGGAACCTCGCCCGTTGCCCGCCAGTCGCGTTCGCTGCCGCCGGGGTAGGCCATGGCGCCGGGCGTATCGTGCTGCAGCGCGCTGAGAACGACGTCGGTACGGGTGCCGAGATGGGTCTTTGCGAGCGCACTGAAGGCACGCGCGATAGCGCCGAAAGCCTCGTAGTCGGACCGGGTTTCCCAGGGCGGGTCGATCGCGGCGGTGAAGGCGTGGACGTAGGGATGCATGTCGGTGCTGGACAGGTCGGCCTTCTCATACCACGTGGCCGCGGGCAGCACGACGTCGGACAGCAGCGTCGTCGACGTCATCCGGAAGTCGATCGACATCAGCAGATCGAGCTTGCCTTCCGGAATGTCGTCCGTCCACGCAATGTCGTTGGGCCGCAACGCCTCCGGCGTCGGTTGCGCCTGCAGGTTCGAGTCGGTGCCGAGGAGGTGGCGAAGGAAGTACTCGTTGCCCTTGCTCGACGAGCCCAACAGGTTGGCGCGCCAGACGTTCAGCACCCGGGGCCAGTTCGCCGGGTTGTCGGGATCGGTGACCGCCAGCTTGAGGTCGCCCGACGCCAACTGCTCGGCGACGTAGGCGCCGATCTCCGACCCTCCGCGACCCGCGGCGGTTGCCTCGTCGGCGACATCCAGGCTGGACCGGTCGAACTGCGGGTAGAAGGGACTCCAGCCCATCGCCACCGCGGAGGTGAGCACGTCCATCGTGTGTTTGTCGCGGAACCGGCCCCGGCCGAGCGGGCTGGCGAGGGCGTCGGCTCGGTAGCCGTCGTAGCGCCACTGATCGGTGTGCGCATACCAGTAGGACGTGCCCGCCATCTGGCGTGGCGGGCGCGACCAGTCGGTGGCCATCGCCATCGTCGCCCATCCGGTGACAGGCCGGCACTTCTCCTGGCCGACGTAATGTGCCCAGCCACCGCCGTTTCGGCCCATCGACCCGGTCAGCAGCAGCAGCGCGAGCACAGCGCGGTAGGTGGCGTCGCCGTGGAACCACTGGCAGATCCCGGCGCCCATGATGATCATCGAGCGGCCGCCGGATTCCTCGGCGTTGCGGGCGAATTCCTTGGCGATCCGCTCGGCCTGCGCTGCCGACACCCCGGTGATCGGTTCCTGCCAGGCCGGTGTGTACGGGTGATCCGGATCGTCGTAGCCGGCAGGCCAGTCGCCGGGCAGGTCGGGCCGCGCGACCCCGTACTGGGCGAGCATCAGATCGAACACAGTGCAGACCAGATGCTCGCCGACGCGCCGTACCGGCACACCGCGGGACACGGTCTCGCCGTGGCCGTCGGCCGTGTCGAACCGCGGCAGCGAGATCAGCGCAGTCTGTCCGCCGCCGTGACGAGCGACCGTCAGTGCGGGCACCACGTCACCGAGGTCGAGGTTCCACCTGCCCACACCGTCGTCGCCGTAGCGGAAGCCCAGCGACCCGTGCGGCACCACGACGTCGTCGGTGGCGCCATCGAGCAGCACCGGCTTGAATGCCGCGTGCTCCACGTCGGAGCCGAGATCGGCTGCAGTGAGGTTCTTTCCGGCGACGACGGCGTCGCCGCGCTCCTCCAGCTTGATCAGGAAGGGCAGGTCGGTGTACCGGCGGACGTAGTCGACGAAGAACGGGATGCGCTTTTTGACAAAGCATTCCGACAGGATCACGTGGCCCATCGCCATGGCCAGCGCACCGTCGGTGCCCGCCGCACACGGCATCCATTCGTCGGCGAACTTGGTGTTGTCGGCGTAGTCAGGACTCACCGTGACGACCTTCGTGCCGCGGTAACGCACTTCGGCCATCCAGTGCGCGTCGGGCGTGCGGGTAACCGGGACATTGGAACCCCACACCATCAAATACGATGCGTCCCACCAGTCCCCGGACTCCGGCACGTCCGTCTGATCCCCGAAGACCTGCGGAGATGCCACCGGCAGATCGGCGTACCAGTCGTAGAAGGACGTCATCGCGCCGCCGATGAGTTCCACGAACCGTGACCCCGCTGCATGGCTGACCATCGACATGGCCGGAATCGGCGAGAAGCCGGCGACACGGTCGGGTCCGTACGTCTTGATCGTGTGGACGTGAGCCGCGGCGATCATCTCCGTCGCCTCTGCCCACGTGACGCGAACCAGACCGCCCTTGCCCCTTGCCGACTGGTAGCGACGACGCCGCTCCGGATCGGCTTGGACGTCCGCCCACGCCAGCACCGGGTCACCGAGACGCGCCTTGGCTTCTCGGTACATCTCGACGAGCAGTCCGCGGGCGTACGGATAGCGCACCCTGGTGGGGGAGTAGGTGTACCAGGAGAACGCCGCCCCACGCGGACACCCGCGCGGCTCGTACTCGGGGCGGTCCGGCCCCACCGACGGATAGTCGGTCTCCTGGGTCTCCCACGTGATGATCCCGTCCTTGACGTAGATCTTCCACGAGCAGGAACCGGTGCAGTTCACTCCGTGCGTCGAGCGAACCACCTTGTCGTGGCTCCACCGGTCGCGGTAGAACACGTCGCCCTGCCTGCCCCCGCGACGGGTGACGGACCGAAGGTCGTCGGAGATCTCGCCTGGGATGAAGAACCGTCCACTCCGTGCGAGCAGCTCCTCGACGCGGCTGCCGGTCCGGGGTGTCGTGGTCACGCCGCCTTCTCCTCGAGTCGCACCTGGGGTTCACGGGCGTGCAGGCGCAACGCGGTGTAGGCCAGAGCGGCCAGCGCCGTCGCGACCAACAGCAGCAGCCCCACGGTGTAGTCGTTGTCGACGGGGTCGTACGTCGCCCCCATCACGAGCGGCGGGAAGTAGCCGCCCAGACCGCCCGCTGCCGCGACGATGCCGGTGACCGAGCCGACCGATTGCGCGGGTGCGCGCCGCGCGACCCACGCGAAGACACCGCCGGTGCCGATGCCGAGGAAGATCGCCAGCGTGATGAACGTCGCGGCGGACCACACGTCGGGCGGCGGTTGGAACACGGCGATGAACGCCAACGCGGCGGTTCCCGCAAACGAGGCGATGACAACGTATTTCGGTGCGATCCGGTCCGACAGCGCGCCGCCGACGGGCCTGGCCAGCACGGCCGCCAGCGCGAAGCCGGCTGTTCTGGCGCCCGCGTCGACGGCCGAGAACCCGTAGATGGTCTTGATGTAGGTCGGCAGGTAGTTGGCGAACGCGACGAATCCGCCGAACACCACCGCGTAGAGGAACGCCATCTCCCACGTCACGCGCAGTTTGGCGGCCGCCACCAGCTTCGGGATCACGCGGTCGCGGTTGGGTGTGAACGAGGGCGAGTTCCGCATCACCACCATGCACAGCACGGCGGTCGCCGCGAGCGCGACGGCGATGATGACGTGGGTCGGGAACAGGCCGAACCAGCGCACGAACCTCGGCGTGAAGAACGCCGAGAGCGCGGTGCCCACCATGCCCATGCCGAACACACCTGTGGCAAGGCCGCGGCGGGCGGCCTCGAACCAACTGTTCGCGAACGGGATGCCGACGGCGAAGATCGTTCCGGCGATACCGAGAAAGAAGCCGCACGCCAGCAGCAGCGGATACGACCCGGCCGTTCCGGCCGCCCCCACGGCGAGCACCGGCACGATCGAGGCCACCGAGATCGCGATGAACATCGCGCGCCCACCGAACCTGTCGGTCAGGGAACCGACGACGATCCGGCCGATCGACCCGACGAGGATCGGCGTCGCCACCAACATCGACGCCTCGGCGCTGCTCAGTGACAGGTCGCCCGCATAGGTGGTCGACAGGGGCCCGATCATGTTCCAGGCCCAGAAATTGATCGCCGAGACCCAGGTGGCCAGCACGAGGTTGACGGTTCTGCCGCCGGTGTCCGGCGAAGCCGCCGTGTTCACTTTTCCAGACAAGCACTCGCGACCCACGTCGTCACCGCTTTCGCCAAACGCTCGGATCGCAGCTTCTGGGCGCCGCGACTCTGCACCGAGTGTTTGTCCGCGCCAGATGCGGTCGCTAGGGACCAAAGTCACCAGGGGGCCGCGGTGAGCCGGCGGCGATCGGTGCGACGCTCAGTGGCGAAACACGTACGACGCTGCGGTGATCGCCTTGTCGCCGTTGCCTTCGTCGTGCAGAACGGCACGGGCCGCGATGGTGCCGTCGGCGCCGACGATCGGCTGGGCCTCGACCCGGAAGGGGCCGACCTTTCCACGGGCAAGGAACATCACGTGCGCCGACGTGCCCTGCAGTTTCTCGGTGCCCGCCGCACCGCACGCCACGTCGAAGGCTGCGGTCTCGAGGATGACGAACTGCGGGCCGATGTGCAGCGCGGCGTCGGGCGAGGCGACTTCCGCCGACAGCTCCGGAAGCACCCAGTGGCCGTCGGGGCGGCACGCGCCGCCGAACGCCTGCCACAGCGGCGGCAGATCGGGGGAGTCGACGATCTCGAGCGGGACGTGCTCCATCTTGTCCAGCCCCTCGGGCGGAACGCCGATGCTGACGCCCTGGCCCTCGGTCAACGCGAGAACGCGATTCGGATTGTCGGCGTCGACGATCTGGGATCGGCTGTAGGCCATCTGCCTGCCCTGCTTGAGCACCTCCGTCTTGACCTCGAAGCGGGCGACGTCGTGGCCGGGGTCGAGGATCTGACCCGACCAGATGACGGGGTTCGGCACCGCCTCCAGGTCGGAGACGCCGCCGCTGTCGGGGGAGGCGATGCCGAGCACCGCGAGTAGCAGGCCGCCGCTCGGGTTGCGCATGTCGCGGCGCATCGTCACGGTTTCGTCGGCCTCACCGTGGTCCATCGAGGCGTGAAAGCGGCCGATGTAGCGGTAGCTCAGCAGCCCGCCCCAGCGTCTGCTGAGCTCGGCCGCATACGCCTCGGGGTCGTTCGTCAGTTCCCTGATGTCTCTGAGCATGTGCTCAGCACACCGTGTAACACGAGATCGGTCAACTCCCTGGCCGCCCGATCGGTGTTCGTCACGTGGCGCACGCAGACCGCGTACCAGGCGCCGCCCGCGATCATGTCCATCAGCGTGTCGGGGTCGACACCGCGTCGTGCCACTCCCTCGGCGGCGGCTGCGTCGACGGCGGCGGCGAGCCGGCTCCGCGCGGCGGCCTCCAATCGATCGCTGATCACCTGGCGCATCCCGCGGTCGGAGCGCAGGTCTGTGAGCAGGCCCGGGATCGCTTCGCGCACAGTCGGATCGCCGTACATCCGCACGGCACCGGCGCAGAGCCGGGTGATCTCGGCGACGAAGTCGTCCTCGGGTGGCTCGGGGCCGAGGTCGGGGAAGACGGCCTCGTGCACCAGCTGTGCCTTGCTGCTCCATCGCCGGTAGACGGCCGGCCTGCTGACCCCGGCGGTGGCGGCGATGAGGTCGATGGTGGTCGCCGAGTAGCCGCGCTCGACGAGCAGCTCACGCGCCGCGCGCAGCACCGCTGTGTCGATCGCCGGGTCGCGGCGCGACCCCTGCCGCCGATGGTTCGTCATGCCGGCCATTCGCGTCCCCCACACCCGCATTTGTCGTTACAGTGTGTCACGTCTACCGCGAAATAGCGTTCCTGGTCGTGATCTCGCGGAAACCACGACCACCGGTGCTCACTCGCGGGGCCCGAGCGAGGAGGCGATCGTGACCGCGGAGATGATCGGGAAGCCCCTGCCGTTGGCGGCGACGGGTGAGGACGGTCGACACCTCTACACATGCCCGCTGTGTGAAGCCATGTGCGGGTTGGAAATTCACGTCGAGGACGGCAAAGTCGCCAATATCCGCGGCAACCGGGACGACACCTGGAGCCGCGGCCACATCTGTCCCAAGGGTGCGACGCTGGGGTCCCTGCACGAGGACCCCGACCGCATCCGGCGGCCGATGATCAAGGTCGACGGACAGTGGCGCGAGGTCGGCTGGGACGAGGCCTTCCGCCGGTGCACCGAACTGCTCGCACCCGTCATCGCCGAGCACGGCATCGGCGCGGTCACCTGTTACACGGGCAACCCGCTGGCGCACTCGTTCTCGCTCGGCCGCTACACCGGGATCCTGCTCGGCATGTCGGGCATTCCGCTCAGCTACTCGCCGGGCACCGTCGATCAGTGGCCCAAGAATCTGTCGTCGCACCTGATGTACGGCGGTTGGTGGACGTTCCCGGTGCCCGACATCGAGCGCACCGACCTGCTGATCGTGATGGGCGCCAACCCGGCCGCCTCGCAGGGGTCGCTGATGGCGGCGCCGGACGTGATGGGCATCATCGACGGAATTCGCAAGCGCGGCAGGGTGATCGTCATCGATCCGGTGCGCACCGCGACGGCCGCGCGCGCCGACGAATGGCTGCCGATCACGCCCGGTACCGACGCGGCGCTGCTACTGGCGGTCGCTCACACGCTGTTCGCCGAGGGCCTCGTCGACCTCGGGAAGCTGGAGCCGCACATCGACGGGCTGGACCGGATGAAAGACGTCGCCGCCGAATGGTCCCCGGAGCGGGTTGCCGCCGTCACCAACATCGACGCCGAACGCATCCGCGAGCTGGCCCGTGACCTCGCGTCCACCCCGCGGGCCGTGGTGTACGGCCGCATCGGGACCTGCAACCAGGAGTTCGGCAGCCTGGCCAGCTGGCTCGTCGACGTCGTCAACATCCTGTCCGGCCACTTCGACGTCGAGGGCGGTGCCATGTTCCCCCGTGCGGCGGCGTGGTCGGTCACGGTGCAGCCGATACCCGGATTGGAGGACGGCGCAGCCGAATTCGGCCGGTTCCGCACCCGCGTCCGCGGCGCCAAGGAAGTGCTCGGCCAGGTGCCGGTGTCCTGCCTCGCCGAGGAGATCGCCACGCCCGGCGAGGGCCAGATCAAGGCGCTGATCACCGTCGCGGGCAACCCGGTGCTGTCGACACCCGCAGGCCACACGCTCGACGAAGTGTTGCCGACGTTGGACGCGATGATCGCCGTCGACCTGTGGCTCAACGAGACCACCCGGCACGCCGACGTCATTCTGCCCGGCTCGTCGCCACTCGAGCAGCCGCACCACGACGACCTGATCCTCAACTTCGCGATCAACAGCATCGCCAACTACTCGGCGCCGGTGTTCGCCCGGCCCGATCCGGATGCGCCCGAGGAGTGGGAGATCCTGATCCGGCTCACCGGCCTGTGCACCGGCACACCGGCCGAGGACGTCGACGTCACGGCGATCGACGACGGCTTCTTCGATTACATGGCGTTCACGAAGGGACTCGACGGCGCGGAGATCCGCAAACTGTACGACCACGGCGGACCGGAGCGCATCCTCGACTTCACCTTGCGCACAGGACCTTTCGGTGACCGATACGGTACGAACCCGGACGGCCTGACGCTCGAGAAGCTCAAGGCGCAGCCGAACGGAATCAACTTCGGGCCGATGGTTTCCCAGGTGCCCGAGGTGCTCGGGACCGCGGACCGCAGGATCCGGCTGGCGCCGCAGTACCTGCTCGACGACCTGCCGCGGCTGGCGGAGCGGTTGAACCGTGAACCCGACGAACTCGTCCTGGTGAGCAGGCGCCATCTGCGGTCGAACAACTCGTGGCTGCACAACGTGGGCCCGTTGATGAAGGGCCGGGATCGCTGCACGCTGCTGATGCACGACGACGACGCCAAGCGCCGCGACGTGCACACCGGTGACCTGGTCACCGTGACGTCCTCCGGCGGACGCATCGAGGTGCCGGTCGAGGTGACCGACGCGATCATGCGCGGCGTGGTGTCGATGCCGCACGGCTGGGGGCACGGCAAGGAGGGCACCCGGATGGCCGTCGCGAACGGCTCGCCGGGGGTCAACACCAACGTGCTGTCGCCGCCAACCTTCATCGACGAGCCGTCCGGCAACGGGGCGCTCAACGGCATCCCGGTGACGGTCACCGCGGCGCGGATTTGACAGTATCTCCTGCGTGGGCAACAACGAGCGGGCGAAGATCGTCATGTCGGACGAGGAGATCGCCGAATTCATCGAACGCAGCCGCACGGCCACCATGGCCACCGTGCTGCCGAACGGGCGGCCGCACCTGGTCGCGATGTGGTACGCCGTGGTCGACGGCGAAATCTGGTTCGAGACCAAGGCCAAGTCGCAGAAGGCGGTCAACCTTCGCCGCGACCCGACGATCACCGTGATGATCGAGGACGGGCAGAGCTACGACACCCTGCGCGGCGTGTCGATCGACGGCACCGCCGAGATCATCGACGATCCGGAAACCAATCTGCGCGTTGGGAAAAGCGTGTGGGAGCGCTACACCGGCCCGTACACCGACGAGATGCGGCCGTTCGTCGACGCGATGATGCACAACCGGATCTGCGTGCGCGTCGTGCCCGGCCGGTTGCGCAGCTGGGACCACCGTAAGCTCGGGATGGATCCGATGCCGATCGGCGGCAGCACCGCCGCCTACCTGGGTTCGTGACATGGACGCAGACAAGAAACCCAAGCAGCTGAATGCGCCGTTCGTGAAGACGGCGATGCGGTATGCGGGCCGCGCGCACGCGTGGGTGTATCGCAAGAGCGGCGGCAAGATCGGTGCGAATTGGCGGGTCGGCGCGGGCGCGAAGAAGCCGGTTCCGACGCTGCTGCTCGAGCACAAGGGACGCAAATCCGGGAAGCTGTTCGCCTCGCCGCTGGTCTACATCACCGAGGGCGAGAACGTCATCATCGTCGCCTCGATGGGTGGTCGCGACGAGAACCCGCAGTGGTACCACAACCTGGTCGCGGACCCCGACGTGCACATCGAGATCGGCCGCGACCGTCGGGCTGTGCGCGCGGAGGTCGCCGGCCCGCAGGAGAAGGAACGCCTCTGGCCGAAGCTGGTCGAGGCCTACGCCGACTTCGACGCCTACAAGTCGTGGACCGACCGCGACATTCCGGTCTTCATCCTGAAACCGCGCTAGGCCCGCGACGGCGGCCGGAAGCCCGGATTGACCAGCCCCGTCGCAATCGCGGAGCCGATCGGGCCGAGGTGGTCGAACAGCGCCGCGGTGCCGGTGGCGACGCCCTCGTGGCTGTAGTGCGTGAGCGCCGCCAGGCCGACGAACTCGCCGTCTGGCAGCCGGCTCAGCGTCAGCGTGTAGTCGGCGTTGATGTAGTTCAAACCCGTTGCGCTGGAATGGGTCAGCGAGCTCGTGACGTCACCGGCCATGGCCGCGCGGACGAACGGTGACACCGTCTCGCCGTCGACGAGTGGCTTGACGTCGCGCACCCAGGCGTACTTCTGGCCGCCGTGGCGCCACGCGCTGAGATCGTTGCTGGGCGCGGCGAGTTGATCGTTGGAGCTGTATGTCCACAGCTCCATCGTGAAGTCGCCGGACACGTCGGCCTGCTGGGTGGGCGGCGGTGGCATCTCGATGGGCAGTGTCCATGCGGGGTCGGGTGGTTGCTCGGCGCGGCGCAGATACAGTGCGCTGGCGCGGGCGACCACGGTGCCGTTCTGGCGCATCACCGCGTCCACCAACCGGATTCGCCTGCCCTCACGCTGAACGGTTGTGTCGACGCGGACGGGGTCGGCGAGCGCGACCGGCCGGAGCAGGTCGACGGTCAACCGGGCCGGCTGGAGTTCCGGGTCGCCGCCCGCGAGTTCTACTGACCGACCGAGCAGACCGCCGATGTAGGTGCCGCTGATGGTCGATCCCCACGGCCCGCGCGCCAGCGGGCTGGGGACCAGCACGTCACCGTCGGCGGTGAAGAACGCTCGATCGCCACTCGTCATCGCCCAAGACGATAGCGGGCCTAATCATCGACGAACTCGCGGTACTCGTCGTGCTTCTTGACGTAGGCGGCGACCATCGGGCAGCGGGGCACGATGCGCAGTCCCGCGTCGCGGGTCTCCTTCAGCGCCTGTTCGATGAGAATCGTTGCGAGGCCGCGGCCTTCGTAATCGTTGTCCACCTCGGTGTGGGTGAACACACGCTTCTCGCCACGGTCGAGGAACTCCGCTTTGCCGACCTTCTTGCCGTCGACGGCGATCGTGTACTGGCCGGGCTCGGCGGTGACGGTGGTGGGTGCGCCGGTCTTGTCTGTTTGGCTCATGTCATCCCTTCGAATTCGGTCGTGGCCGCAGCGTGGCGTTGGGTAGAGCAGGCGCGGGCAGACGGGTGGTCGAGCCCTGGTATCCGTCGACGGCGCCGAACCTGTCGTCGTGGTCCTGCCACAGCGCGCGATAGGTGGCGATGTCGTCGTGGCTGCGGCCGACGAAGTTCCACCACATGACGAGTTCCTCGCCGAACGGCGGCCCGCCCAGCAGAACAGCGCGGGCTGGGCCGTCGCCGGTGTTGCGGAGCGTCAGGACGTCGCAGCCGGTGGGCTGATAGGCGAGGTCGGCGACGTCGAGCGGGGTTCCCGCCGCTTCGAGGTCACCCTGATCGAGGAGCACGCCGTGTTCGAAGGACGGGTCGATCTCGAGGCGCACTTCTGCACCCGCGGCGAGGTCGATCTGCGCGCCGAGCAGCGGCGTGAAGGTGTGCACGGGGGACCGGCTACCCGCCAGGGCACCGAGGAACACCCGTAGCACCGCACCCGGTATCTCGACGGGCTCCGGCGCGTGATGCGCGAAGTCCCGACCGGTGTCGCGATCGGCATCCGGCAGAGCGACCCAGAGCTGGACGCCGTGGAGCACCGTCGTGGCCGCGGTGGAGACCTCCGAGTGGCAGATGCCCGCACCCGCGGTCATCAGGTTCAGCTCGCCCGGTCGGACGAACGCGTGCACGCCCGCGCTGTCGCGGTGCTCGACCTCGCCGTCGAACAGCCAGCTGACGGTCTGAAGACCGGTGTGGGGGTGGGGCGGCACGTCCATGCCGACGCCGTCGCCGACGTCGTGCGGGCCGTAGTGGTCGGCGAAGCACCACGCGCCGATCAGCGACCGCTCACGCTGCGGCAGGGTGCGTCGCACCCGGATGGCGCGCGGGCCGCCGAGCGGTACTTCCCGCGGATGCAGCACGCCGGCGAATGCCGATGCCCCGCAGGCTAGTTCGGCAGGCGCGACATCGGTATTGCTCACCCGCTCAGACTAGCGCGACTCCGTCATCGCCGACCGGATCACCTCGAGGTCGTGGTCGTCGATCCGGAAGACGCCGAACCTGAACTTGTAGCCCCACCGGCTCTTGTCCTCGATGAAGTCGAGCTTCTCGAGCAACGGTCTGATCGGAGTTTCCGCGCACGGCAGGAAGTCGACATTGCGTCGAAACGGCGCCACGCCCTCGGCGATCTCGGTCTGATACGGCTCGTCGTCGACGACTTTCCCGATGGCGGTGAAAGCCTGCAACGGCTCCCCGTCCGGATAGACGGTGCGCGGCGAGTAGAAGACGATCCAGTCACCTCGCTCCATCTTGCGCAACATGTGTGGCTTGCCGTGGTTCGCCTGTGTGAACCGCCCGCGGACAGCACGCTCGACGTGATCCCGGCTGACGGTGTTTATCCAGTTCGTCATACCGGCACGCTAAGTCGCCGGTCCGACACCGATGCGTCGTCACCGAACAGCCTGTGGATAACCGTCAGCGGGTGTAAGACTCACGCCATGACCGACAGGGACATCTACGAGCGGCTGGGTGCACTCGAGCGACTCGTCGCACACCTCTACAAGCAGACGGGCGTGCCGATGCCCGATGTACAGGCACTGATCAGCACCGACGTGTCCGACAACGTGCGTCAGCTCGTCGCGTCGGGCAACAAGATCGCCGCGATCAAGGCGTACCGCACCGAGGCCGACGTCGACCTGGCCACCGCGAACAAGGTCATCGACTCGCTCTACAGGGGCTAGAAGGGGCTGCTGTTCGAGTTCCGGCGGCTGTCGTTGGGCCGCGGCCCGTACTTGGCGGCGTAGGCGTCGTGGTAGCTCGCGTTCTTCTCGCGGGCGATGTCGTCCAACAGCTTCGGGTCCATGCCGTGCTGAGCGAGCCGGTGCCTGCGCCACACCTTGTTGAGCGCCAGCGCCATCAGCAGAGCCCAGATGTAGATCGGCGCCGTCATCTCCAGGCGCACATAGATCGACGCGGGCAGCAGCCAGAGCGGTGCAAGGATCAGAAGCGGGGGAATCGCATAGCGGATCATGTGCCTGCGGATGGCGCCGGGACCGGTGACGTCGTTGCGCACCCAGTCGCGGTACTCGCCGGGAAGGCTGCGCCCGAAGACGTAGCCCAAATACTGAAATACACTGGGGCGCTTCATGTGTGATCTCCTTCTAGGGCGCCTGCAGCCAGCGCGGCACCGTTGATCCGGGTGAGCACCGTGTGAAGGTGCTCCAGTTCGTCGAGTCCGACACCGAGCCGTTCGACGACGGCAGGCGGGATCTTGAGGGCCTTGCGCCGCAGCTGGATACCCGCCTTGGTCAGTGCTATGTCGGTGGCCCTCTCGTCCGACAGCGACCGCGTCCGCGTGATGAGCCCCAGCGCCTCGAGCCGTTTGAGCATCGGTGACAGCGTGGCGGAATCGAGTTGCAGCGACGCCGCGATCTCCTTGACGGACAGTGCACGCCCGGCCCTGTCGGAACGATGATGATCCCAGAGCGCCAGCATGACCAGGTACTGCGGATGCGTCAGTCCCAGCGGCTCAAGCAGCGGCCGGTAGATGGCGAGGACCGCGCGGTTGGTGACGGCCAACGCGAAGCACACCTGACGTTCGAGCGCCAGCGAGTCGACGCGTTCGTCGGTGACGGTCATACCTTGATCGTACGCGAATAGTTAGGGCACTAACCAACTGGCGTGACTGATCTCACCATGACGTTCGTTAGGCTCAGCGCCATGAGGGACGATCACGCCGAGCTGCTGCGCAGACGCGCGCTGACCGAGGACTCCGCGCGGCCCGAAGCGGTCGAGCGCCGACATGCGTCCAACGGCCGAACCGCCCGGGAGAACGTCGACGACCTCGTCGACGCGGGCTCGTTCGTCGAATACGGCCGGTTCGCGATCGCAGCCCAGCGGTTCCGCCGGGACCTCGACGATCTGATCGCGCGCACGCCCGCCGATGGCCTGGTGGCCGGCACCGCGCGGATCAACAGTGAGCATTTCGGCACCGAACGCAGTGCCGCCGCCGTGCTGTCCTACGACTACACCGTCCTCGCGGGAACCCAGGGCTATCTGGGGCATCGCAAGAAGGATCGACTGTTCGAGCTGATCGAGCGGATGCGTCTGCCGACGGTGTTCTTCGCCGAAGGCGGCGGCGGCAGGCCGGGCGACACCGATTTCCCGACGGTGTCGTCGTTGGAGACGCGTGCGTTCAAGCTGTGGGCGCAGCTGTCGGGTCTGGTGCCGCGGATCGCAGTCGTGAAGGGCCGTTGCTTCGCGGGCAACGCCGTCATCGCGGGGACGTCCGACCTGATCGTGGCGACCGGGGACACGTCGATCGGCATGGGCGGCCCGGCGATGATCGCGGGAGGTGGCCTCGGCGACGTCCATCCCGACGAGGTCGGCCCGATCTCGATGCAGGAACCCAACGGCGTCGTCGACGTCGTCGTCGCCGATGAGGCCGAGGCCGTCGCCGTCACCAAGAAGCTGCTCGGCTACTTCCAGGGATCGCTGCCGCCGGGTGACGCAGGTGACCAAACCGCCCTGCGCACAATCGTTCCGGAGCGTGACCGCCGCGCCTATGACGTCGGCCCGGTGATCGAGACGTTGGCGGACGAGGGCTCGGTGACATTCCTGCGGCCGCGGTTCGCGCGCGAGATGGTGACGGCGTTCGCGCGGATCGAGGGGCGGGCGGTCGGCGTCATCGCCAACGACACCCGATACATGGCAGGCGCCATCACCGCCGCCGCAGCCGACAAGGCGGCGCGGTTCCTGCAGCTGTGCGACTGCTTCGGGATTCCGGTCGTCTCGTTGATCGATTGCCCGGGGTACATGGTCGGGCCCGCCGCGGAGGCCGAAGCGCTGGTCCGGCGGGCGTCGAGGATGCTGGTCGCGGGCGCCGCAATGCAGGTTCCGCTCGTCGCGGTGGTGCTGCGGCGCGGTTACGGCCTCGGCGCGCAGGCGATGACGGGCGGCAGCCTGCACGAGCCGGTGCTGACCGTCGCGTGGCCGGGCGCGCACCTCGGCCCGATGGGCCTCGAGGGCGCGGTGCGGCTCGGGCTGCGCAAGGAACTCGAGGCGATCGCCGACGAGGACGAGCGTGAGGAGCGGGTGAGGCAGGCGACGGCCGCCGCGCAGGAGAACGCGAAGGCGCTCAACGCAGCTCAGATGTTCGAGATCGACGACGTCATCGACCCCGCGGACACCCGGCGGATCATCGCCGAGACGTTGACCACCGCGACCGCGCACGTCGAGCCGCGTGGCTCGGGCCGGTTCGTCGACACCTGGTAGGGCGTCGCAGCGGCGGAAAGAGTGGGGACGGTGCCGCCAGTGCGCCTCTCGGCATGTGGCCGCTCGAAGCGGCGGTTCTGGGGTGGTACCCGGGGCATTGTCCGGCACCGTCGGGAGATGTAACGGCAGTATGCGCGCGCATATTCCGGCACGAGCGTGCACATTCGTCGCTGATTGGCGGCGTGTCGCGCAGCAGACGCGCACGCTCGCGGACGAGGTCAGTTGATGGCGAGGGCGGCGGCGATGGCGCGGCGCATGTCGTCGTCGTTGACGACGAGATCGGCCGGGTCCGCCTGCGCGAGCAGCTGCGGCGGCGTCGTGCTGAGCCGGCGGGCGCGCTCGTGCTTGCAGTGCACGACGACCTTGCGCGCGAACCGGCCGTTGCCTGCGGTGTCCAGCGCGGTGCCCTGCTCGATCGGGGTCTCGCGCAGCCGCGCGGCCTCCTCGCGCAGCAGCGGCCATGCGGCGTCCGCGATCGCGATCTTCTCCTTGCGGGCGATCATCTGCCCGATCGCCACGATCTCGTCGGGTGTGTAGCTGGTGAACGACAGCGTCAGGTGGAAGCGCGACGCCAGGCCCGGGTTGGCCTGCATGAAGCGCCGCATCTCCTTCGGATAGCCGGCGACGATCACCACGAGGCGGTCGCGAAAATCCTCCATGTACTTCAGCAGCGTGTTGATCGCGTCCTTGCCGAACGAGTGGCCCTCCTGTTCGGGCGCCAGCCGGTAGGCCTCGTCGATGAACAGCACTCCGCCGAGCGCGGATTCGCACACCTCCTTCATCCGGGCCGCCGTCTGCGAGATGTAGCCGACGACGAGGTCCTCCTCGGTGACCTCGACCACGGTCGGGTGCTCGATCTTGCCGAGCCCGAACAGGATCTCCGCCGCGATGCGGGCGAACGACGTCTTCGCGGTGCCGGGCGGGCCTTCGAGCACCATGTGGTTCTCGTTCGTCATCGACGTCTCCTCGCCTCTGGCCGCGAGGATCTGATCGATCTGGATCTCGGTGCGCCACACCGTGATCTGTTCCTTCGGCCCGGTGAGCCCGATGAGCTCGTCCAGCTTGCGCTGCGCTTCTGCGAGGACGGTGTCCTTCTGCTGTTCCAATTCCTCGGCGGCGCGTTGCGCCCTCGACGTCTCGGTGCCGGGATCCCACGGGTCGGTGCGGGTGGCGATGGTCTCGGCGTCGGTGACGATCAACCGGTAGCCCGGATTGTTGAGCGCCTGGGAAGCGGCGTCGAGCAGCACACCGTTGTTGGTGGCCTGTTCGAACGACGCCCGCGCGGCGTCCTCCTGGCCGAGTTCGCGCAGACACCATCCCCGGGTGAGCGCCGCGTCAGCGGCGATGTACTGGTTCTTCGTGGCGATGGTGTGCGCACGGTCAAGCGCCGTCTGGAACTGGCCGATGCTGGCGGCCGCCGCCGAGGCGAGGGTGTCGACGGCCGCGGTCAGATCGTCGACGACGTGAGTGGCGTGTGCGGGCGGCGACTTCGCGGTGATCCGCAGGACGTCGGGCCAGCGCTGCGCGAGGTGGTAGGCGGTCGCGCCGACGAACTGCGACCATTGGGCCGCCATCGCATCACCGGCGACGACGGGGTCGTCGAGCACCTCGATCGCCTCGGCGAACCGTCGGTCGGCTATCAGGGCGCCGGCGTACGCGAGCGCGATCGTCGCGCGCGACCAGACCGGCATCGTGACGTACAGCGGCGCATCCAACCGGGCGTGCAGGTCGCCGTCGACCAACCCGATCCGACGCGTCTCCCGGTACAGCGAACGCGAGTTGCGGTGGGCCGCCTCGAGGACGTCGATGGCGTGGTCGCCGCAGGCGATCCGGCCCAGCCACGCGTCCGACATCGACGGCTGCGCCGACGTGATCGCGACGAACCCCGACAGCGCGCCGCGGGCGTCACCGGCCTTGAAGCGCTCGATCGCCGTGTCGAACGACCGGCGCTGATCGGTGGGAGCAGTCATCGAAAAGCGCTCTCTCCTATGCTGTCTGGCCTGCGGAGCCCAGGAACGGCTGCTCCGCCTTGAACGTGGCGATCTGCACATCGGTGGTGAAGGCCGATGTGGCGATCCGAACCGTCGACGGCGAGATCTGGGTGAACGACAGGTCGGGTGTCGGCGCGTCCCCGGTGTCGCCGAGGGTGATGACCGTCGACGCAAGACCTGCGGGCGGCGGACCGCCCGCGCGGTCGCTGACGATGATCGACGGCACGAACTCCGGCGGATGCCTGCGATCGACGACAGCGATCAACGGCTGCTCGAGCTGACGCCACCGCGCGGGCTTGTCGGTGTAGATCGCGATGCGCTCGCCGACCGCGGCTGCGCGCACCAGCAGTTGGGACGCGTACGGCATACCGGTGTGCAGCGCGATCCGCGTCGCCTGATCGGGGTCGGTCAGCGACAGCAGGAGCAGGTCGCCGCGCTGCGTCGTCCCGATGAGCACACCGGACGAGCCGACGGGCAACTCGAGCGGCGACGCGTCCAACGGCCGCGCAGGCAGCGCGTCGAAGCTGCGCGGCAACGGCGCCGAGCGGATCGCGGCCGGACCCTGGTGCCCGGGCAGCGGGTTGAGATACAAGGTCGGCGGCTGCGTCGGGGCCTGCGGGTCGTTCACCCGCACGAGAGCCGACACCCACACCCGCCCGTCGGCTCCGTCGCGCCGCTTGGACAGCGAAATCGTCTGCACCACAGCGTCGGAACGCAGCGCCCACATCTGGTTGAGCGTGTTGGTGGTGATGTCCTCCGGCGAGAAGTAGTACGACGTCAGATATCCCGGGTGGGCCTGGATGGTCTTCCACACCTCGGTCGGCGCCACCGGGGCGGGCATCCGGGGGCCGACGGGCTCGTTGTCGGGTTCGGCGTCCGCGGGCACCACCGCGAGGTTCGCGCCGAGGTCGACCATTGCGGCGTCGATCTCCTTGGCAGTCAACGGTTTCGCCCGGACGCCGCGCTGCAGAAGGGCATTGATGAGGCGTTCGGTGGCCGCTGCCGCGCTGGCGCCGACGGTCGACCGGTAGGTCAGCCCGCGGACCGAGTTCGCGACGTCGAGCCGCACCACCAGATATGTCCGACGCTGGCCCGCGGCGGGACGGTCCGCCAGCAGCGTCGAGTACAGGGGCGGGTAGCCGGTGCCGCGGCGCACCCGAAGGCCGCTGGACACGATGTCGATACCGGACAGCCTGATCCCGCCGGGCTGGTCGAGAAGTTCGGTGAGCGCGTCGACCGGTAGCCGATTGGGGGTCAGCGCGGTCGCCGAACCGGTCAGCAGTGTGGGTGAATACGCCTGGCCGGTGACCTCGACCATGGTGATCGCGTCGCCGTCGATCCGGTCCGGCATCCGCACGCCGTACAGCGAGGCGCCGTGTGGGATGTCGACGCTCGGGGCCGGAACGGAGGGGCGGTTGCGCCGCCGCCACCAACGGATCCGGTCTGCGAGCCACGTCACGACGTTGCGGCGGTAGACCGTCAGCATCAGCGCGAGGATCGCCACCACCGCGGTCGCCGCCGTCGGCCACCACGACCAGCGTCCCGGCGGGAAGATCAGGATCGCCGCGAGCACCGCGACCTCGACGCCGATCACCGCGGGAATCGAGGCGTTCACGCCGACCGTGCGCGCCTTCACGAGCGCCTCCTCCTGACGGCGGCCGCAGCGGCGACCACCACCGCGAGAGCGCCGACGACCCCCGCGCCGATCAGCGCGGTGTGCCTCGGCCGCAGGTCCGGTGGCGGCGGTGGTTCGGGCACGTTGAGCAGCTTGGTGAGGTGCTCCGTCGGCAACCGGTCACCCGGCGGCACATCGAAGGTCAGCGCGGCGACCGGATCGACGACCCCGTAGCCGACCTTGTTGTCGACACCGCGTGGTGGATTGTGTGCGGTCTCGGTGATCCGCCGGATGATCTGGCGCGACGACAGCTGGGGATACTTCGCCCGCACCAGCGCTGCGACGCCGGAGACGTAGGCGGTGGCGAAGCTGGTGCCGGACAACGGAACTGCCTTGCCGGGTTCGCGGCCGGGCAGCGCGTTGATCGGCGCACCGTTGACGCTGGAGAGCCCCATCACCTCCAGGCCGGGCGCCGCGACGCCGACCCATGGTCCCGCGATGCTCTGCGGCAGCGGTTGGCCGTCGGGTGAGACCGCGCCGACCGCGAGGACGTAGTCGGAGTACCAGGCGGGTGTGACGATGGTCGACACGTCCTGCCAGTCGCGGGGGTCGTCGGCCCGCAGCGGGTTGAACAAGGGGTTCTGCCCGCACGCCGAGCCTTCGCCCTCATTGCCCGCTGCGGACACGATGACGATGTCCTTGTCGACGGCCGCGTAGCGGATCGCGGCACCGAGGGCGGCCTGGTCGATCGGCTGTGCGGCGTTGATGCACGCCGTCACCGAGATGTTCATGACCTTGACGCCGAGGTTGGCTAGGTGCACGACGGCGCGGGCCAGGGTCGCGATATCGCCTGCCTTGCGGCGGATTTCGTCGTTGTCGCCGGGCTGTGGCCGGGCGGGGCCGAAGGCCGAGGAGGATTGCCGCACCGAGATCAGCGCGGCGTCGGGTGCGACGCCGACCACCCCGTCGGGGCTGCCCGGTGGCGGGCCCGGCACCGGCGGCACCTCGCCACC
>DATEIG010000294.1:0-17265 GCA_035279185.1 Mycobacterium sp. | reverse complement strand
GGGCGCGCCAGATTCCGGAGTTGGCGCACACCGAGGTCGGCGAGCACGATGTCGTCGCTCAGCGAGTCGATCACGAGCTCGGCCGTCGCACCCGAGCACAAGATCTGCCCACCGGCGGCCAGCGACCTCAGCCGCGCCGCGCGATTGACCGCTCGACCGAAGTAGTCGCCGTCGCGCAGCTCGACCTCACCGGTGTGCAACGCCACCCTGATGCGCAGTGGCTCAGCCAACGTCCACGGCTCGTGGACGATCGCTTCTTGGAGCTCGATCGCAGCCGAGGCCGCCGCCGACGGGCGGTCGAAGACGGAGAAGGTGGCATCGCCTTCGCCGCGGGTCTTGATCAGTCGTCCTCCGCGTGAGGTCACCACCTGCTCGACGAGGTCGTCGTGGCGGGCGAGGGCCACCGCCATGGCGTCGGCGTCGGACTCCCACGCGGCGGTCGACCCCTCGATGTCGGTCAGCAGGAAGGTCACCGCCCTGGTGATGCTCGAAGCCTGTTGTGGCACAACCATGTCCAACGCGGCGTCTTGCGCGACGACTGCGGCTTCGAGTCGCCGGAGTTCGGGCCCGGGGTCGACGCCCAACTGCTCGGCGAGCAGCGACCGCGCCCGCTGGTATGCGCCGAGCGCCTCGCCCTGGCGCCCCGCGCGATACAGCGCGAGCATCAGCTGGCCCCAGCGCCTCTCGCGCAGCGGCGCATCCGCGACCGCCGCCTCGAGCTCGCCGACGATCTCCGCGGCGCGCCCCGTCGCAAGCAGTGCGTCCGCCCTGTCCTCGACCAGCGCGGCGTGCGCCTCGATCCACCGTGTCTTCTCCGAGGAACCGCGGTGGCTGTCGGGTAGTTCGGGGATTCCGCGCCACAGCGAGAGCGCGTCATCGAAACTGCTCACCGCCGCGCTGGTGTCGCCCGCGGCTGCGGCTTCCCGCCCGAGGCGTGCGGCGATCTTGTATCGCGACGCGTCGACCTCGGCGTCGGCGAGAGTCCAGCCGGTGCCGAGGGTCAACACCACGCCGTCGCCAAGCGTTCGGCGCAGCGCCGAAACATGCGTCTGCAGGGCCTTGGCGGCGGTGCGCGGCGGGTCGTCGCCCCACAGGAGCTCGAGCAGCGTGTCCGCGGACACGACAGAACCGCTGTGCAGTCCGAGCATCGTCAGAATCGCGCGCGGTTTCGCACCGGGTATCGCCAGCGGCGCCCCGCCCTGCCGGGCCTGGAGAGGTCCCAAAACCCCCAGCTCCACCGCTTGAAGGGTAGTCACTCGACGATGGTCGGTGGGCTGATTCAACACGCGGTCAAGATCCGGTAAAGGGGGTGTCGTGCCTGGCCAATCTCGTCGAACGGGTGACCCGTCGACCGCCGTGACGCAGAATCATCGTATGGAGCGCGTGCGGATCGGTCGTACCCTTGCCGCTGCCGCACTGATCGGCGCGACGGCTGTGGGCCTCGCGGGGCCAGCCCAGGCCCAAACCCTCGTCAGCGGCACGTACGTCGTCGCCCTCGGCGGCCCCAGCTATTACAACAAGGGACCCGCGATGTGGTTCGTAGAGCTCTGCGGCGCTGGCTGCGCCCACCTCCGCGACGGTAAGGGAACGGAATGGGACGCGAAGCTGGCGAACGGCAGGTGGACGGCCAGCCGGCACAGCGACACCGCTGTCAACTGCTGGAACGGCTATTTCGCACCCGGCACGTCCGTCTTCTCCGTCGACGCTCAGACGCTGACGGGCGACATCGTCAGCACCTCCGACGGTCCAGCCTGCGGTAGCCCGGCGCCGATCACCAATGCCCCGGTCTCCGTCTCCATGCACTATTCGTAGCCGCACCCGGGTCCGCTGAAGGTGAAGTAGTCGACTACTTACCTACGCAACCTTCGTCTCTTCGAAGATTGCCCCATGATGCTGTTGGCTCCTCTAGCGGGCGAGCGCCGCCTCGCCTGGGTCGCGCAAGCGCGGTGCCGCACCGCAGATCCCGACGAACTGTTCGTCACCGGTGCGGCCCAGAAGCGAGCGGCCGTCATCTGCCGACAATGCCCCGTGGTCATCCAGTGCCTCACCGACGCCCTCGACAACCAGGTCGAGTTCGGAGTGTGGGGCGGGATGACCGAGCGGCAGCGGCGAAAGCTGGTCCGACAACACCCTGAGGTGACGTCCTGGTCGGAGTACTTCGCCGGGCATACGATTCGAGAATGACCGAGGTCAGGACCCGCTCGAAGCTGTCCTCCTGGGCGTATGCCCTGCGTACCACCAATCCGCCGCCCGACGCTCCGGTCGACGCGGTCACGCGCTGGCTCGTGGTGACGCGAGCGGCGGTCCTGCCGATGACACTGGTCTCCGGGCTCGTCGCCGCGCTGCTCGCGATCGGAGAACCCGGCTTCGACTGGCGCTGGCTCGTGCTCGCGCTGATCGGGATCACGCTCGCCCACGTCGCGAACAACATGATGAACGATCTGTTCGACACCCAGGTCGGCACCGACAGCGCCAACTACCCGCGCGCCCTCTACGCGCCGCATCCCGTGCTGTCGGGGCTGGTGAACCGGACGACGCTGGTCGTCGCGATCCTTCTGGTCAATGTCGCCGACCTCGCCATCCTTGTTGTGCTGACGCTGGCCCGGGGCTGGCCCGTGCTGGCCTTCGCGCTCGCGGGCTTCGTCCTCAGCGTTGCCTACACGGCGCCGCCGCTGCGGCTGAAGAAGCACGGTCTCGGTGAGCCCGATGTCTTCGTCGTGTGGGGTCCGTTGATGGTGTGCGGCACCTACTATTCGGCGGTCGGCACGGTCGGATGGGACATCGTGTTGGCCTCGATCCCGTACGGGCTGTTGTGCGTCACGGTGTTGATGGGCAAGCACATCGACAAGATTCCGTTCGACGAACCACTCGGAATTCACACCCTGCCGGTCATTCTCGGCGAACGACGAGCCCGAGCCGCGACGCTGGCGATGATGGCCGGCTTCTACGCACTCGTCGTTGTCGCGGTTGTTCTCGGGGCGATGCCGTGGCCCGCGCTGCTCATCGTCCTTGCGCTGCCGAGGCTTTGGAAAGTCTGGCCGCGGTTCCGTCGGCCACCCCCCGACGAACCGCCGCCGGACTTTCCGGTGTGGCCGCTGTGGTACGCGGCACTGGCGTGGCTGCACGTACGACAAGCCGGCGCACTGCTGGTGCTCGGCCTCGCGATCGGCGCCGTGCTGAAGGTCATCTGAACCCCGGTCAGCAGTCCTCGACCAACTCGAGCGTGTGCAGCACGGGCTGCACCGGCTCCAGGCAGTGCATCGACGCCGACGCCGACAGCTTCGCGGGCGCCAACGCGTCGATGAAGACGGCCGCCAGGACGGCGACGGTGATCGTGATCGAGACGACGAGAACGGCGATCGCTCTGATGCCCGAGTTGACGCGCCTGCGGATCTCCATGATGGTCCTTCCGGTTCGGTCCGCGGCACCGTTGCCTGCGGTTACCAGCTGAGACCGGATGACCAGCGCCTTCGTGACGGTCGCGCGACGAGATCTGCGTCACTCACCGACCGCTGACGCCGCCGAGCTTGTCGGGGCTCAGCACCCACATGAGCGTGTCGATGCCGTCGGCCGAGGCGCTGATCGTCAGCAGCGCGACAACGGTGTCGCGACGCGAAACACGCGCAGACGGTGCGCCGTTCGTCTCGATGAATGACAGCGAGGTGTCCCGCCAGAAGGTCGGCGCGAAGGCCCGCAAGAACTTCGCCACCGTCTGCCTGCCGTGTACGGCGACGCGGGACGCCCCGCGCATTCCGTTGCCGTCGGTGTAGCTGACGACGTCCTCGGTGAGAAGACTCTCCAGTCGCCGCAGATCACCTTCCCGAGCCGCCGCCACGAGCGCCTCCAGCAGCCGCTTCTGCTGTGCCGAGTCGACCGGCGCCCGGCGCTCCGCCGCGATGTGCCGACGTGCGCGGCTGACCAGCTGACGCGCGTTGTCCTGGTGGATCTGCAGCACCTCGCCGATCCTGGCGTAGGGATAGTCGAATGCCTCGCGCAACACATAGGCGGCACGCTCGACCGGGGTCAGCCTTTCGAGCAGCATCAGCGTCGCCAATTCGAGCGCTTCCCCGCGCTGCGCACCCAGCAGAGGATCGGCGCTCGTGTCGACCGGCTCGGGGAGCCAGGGACCGATGTAGGTCTCGCGGCGAGCCCGCGCCGATTGCAGGACGTTGATGCACAGCCGCGTCGTCGTGGTCGCGAGGAACGCCGCGGGGTCGACCACCGTGCTGCGGTCGTAACGCTGCCAGCGTACCCAGACGTCCTGCAGGACGTCTTCGGCTTCGGTTCGGCTCCCGAGCATCCGGTAGGCGATGCCGAACAGGCGCCCTCGAACCGCGACGAAGTCGGCCGTCGCCTGCTCGAGATCAGCTGACGAGATGTCGTCGGCAGCCACGCGGTCATCCAAGCACAGGTGCGCCAAGCGGTACCGTCAAAGGTATGAGCTTGCTGAACGAGCTTGGGGGAGTGCGTTCCAACCTGGGTCGCGCTCTCTTCGGCCTGGTTGCAGGGCCCGACGGTGACGCCAACAGGTCGCGCATCCACGACACGCCCGGCCCGCGATGGTTCGCGGAGGACCGCCCGATCCGGCAGGTGCACGCCGACGCGTCCATGTACGTCGGCGGGCTGCGGGCGCTACTGCTCCAATCCCTGCACCCGTTGGCCATGGCGGGCGTCGCCGAGCACTCCGACTACCGCGGTGACCCGTGGGGGCGCTTGCAGCGCACGAGCACCTTCCTCGCGGTCACCACCTTCGGCGCCGCGGCCGACGCGCAGCGTGCCGTCGACAAAGTGCGCGGCATCCACCGGCGGGTGCACGGGGTCGCGCCTGACGGCACTCCCTACGCCGCGTCCGACCCGCATCTGCTGGAGTGGGTGCACATCGCCGAAGTGGACAGCTTTCTGTCGGCCTACCAGCGCTACGGGGCGGCGCCCTTTGATCAGCAGGGCCGCGACGGCTACGTGGCCGACACCGCCCGTGTCGCCGAGGCGCTTGGGGTCGACGACCCACCACGAACGGAAGCGCAACTGCGGCAACGTATCTCGGACTACCGACCCGAGCTTCGCGGCACGGCGGCGGCCAGGGACGCGGCCCGCTTCCTTCTGTTGACGCCACCGCTGCCGCTGGTCATGCGGGGTCCCTACGGCGTGCTGGCGGCGACGTCGATCTCGTTGCTGCCCGGGTGGGCGCGCGCGCCGCTGTGGCTGCCGTACGTCCCCCCGGTCGAGGCGACCGTCATCAAGTTGGCGGGTAACGTCGTCGTCGGCGGGATCCGGTGGATGATGACACCGCCGGAGGCAGACGATGATTCGGCGGCCTGAACCCGACAAGCCCGGGCCGGGGCAGGAATCGGTGTGGGACTATCCCCGCCCTCCTCGGCTGGAGGAGTTCCACGGCAGCATCACGGTCGAACTGGGCGGGCAGACCGTCGCATCCACCACGCGAGGATGGCGGGTGCTCGAGACCAGCCATCCGCCAACCTATTACCTGCCGCCCGGATCTTTCGTCGATGGCGCGCTTCGTCCCGCCCCCGGGTCGTCATGGTGTGAGTGGAAGGGTCAGGCCAGCTACTTCGATGTGGTGGCAGGCAAGACCGTCGCACCGAAAGCGGCGTGGACGTATCGCAATCCGACCGTCGGCTTCGAGCCGATCGCCGGTGCCGTCGCGGTGATGGCCGCAGCGGTGGACCGCTGCACCGTCAACGGCGAGGAGGTCGCCCCGCAGCCGGGCGGCTTCTACGGCGGCTGGGTGACCAGCTGGGTCACCGGACCGTTCAAGGGCATTCCCGGTTCGATGGGGTGGTGATCAGTCGGACGCCGCCGCACGCGGTCGTGCGGGTGGGACGGCTGCCAGCAGCGCTCGCGTGTACTCCTGCTCCGGCGCCGCGAAAAGCTCCGCCGCCGGGCGATATTCGATCGCCGCACCGTCGCGCATGACGAGTACGTCATGGCTCATTCGCTGGATCACCGCCAGGTCGTGCCCGATGAACAAGTAGGTCAGGTGCAGGTCGCGCTGCAGGTCTGTGAGCAGATCGAGGACGCGTGACTGGACCGACACATCCAGCGAGGCGGTCGACTCGTCGAGGATCAGGAGGTCCGGTTCGGTCGCCAGCGCGCGGGCGATGCTGACGCGCTGGCGTTGGCCGCCGGACAACTCGTGCGGATAGCGCGATGCAAAGAAGGCCGGTAGCCCGACGAGCTCGAACAACTCCTCGACCCGCTTCTGGCGGGCTTGCTTACCAGCCGAGAGCCGGTGCACGCGAAGCGGTTCTGCGACTGCGGTCCCGACGCGAACCCTCGGGTCGAGCGACGAGAACGGGTCTTGGAAGACGAGGCTGATGCGTCTGCGGAGAGCCTTCTCGGCACTGCCGCTGACAGCGAAGACGTCGATGCCGTCCAATGACGCTGTGCCGCCTTCGGGTTCGACGAGCCCCGTCAGCGCCGCCGCCACCGTCGATTTGCCCGAGCCGGATTCGCCGACGAGCCCGAGTGTGGTCCCGCGGCGAATCGAGAAGCTGACGTCCTTGACGGCGTGCACGGTCGAACGGCCGGTCGGAGTGCTCACCGGGAAGCGCACATCGAGACCCTCGACGTCGAGCAGCACCGGCGCACCATCGTCGGCTGCCTGCGGACCGGAGACACCGATCAGCGGCCGCGCCGACAGGAGTTCCTTGGTGTAGTCGTGCTGTGGGTTGTCGAACACGTCGAGGATCGGCGCCTGCTCGACGACCTCGCCGTTCTGCAGCACGGTCACCTCGTCGGCCACTTGGCCGATGACCCCGAGGTCGTGGCTGATCCACACCACCGCCGTACCGAAGTCCCGCTGCAGATCGCTTACCAGGTCGATGATCTGGGCCTGCGTCGTGACGTCCAGCGACGTCGTCGGCTCGTCGGCGATGAGCAGCTCCGGGTCGCATGCCAGCGCGATCGCGATCATCACCCGCTGCCGCTGCCCGCCCGACAACTGGTGCGGGTAGGAGCGCAGGCGGGTCTGCGGCTCGGGCAGCCCGACCGCCTCCACCAGTTCCAGCGCGCGGGCTTCCGCCTGCCGTCGAGTCATCGTGCGGTGGGTCTCGAGGGATTCGGTGATCTGCCGCTCGACGGTCAACAAGGGATTGAGCGAGGTGCCCGGGTCTTGAAAGACGAAACCGATTCGGCCTCCGTGGACGTCGCGCAGCACGCGTGCGGATGCGCCGACGAGTTGCGTGGGCGTGGAGTCAGCGGCGAGCGTGCTCGCGCCCGTGACGACTGCGCCGGGCGCGTCGAGCAGTCCCGTCGCGGCCAGGACGGTCATCGACTTTCCCGAACCGGACTCCCCGACGATGCCCAGCGTCGATTCGCGTGCGACGTCGAACGAGACGGCTCGCACAATCGGGCGCCTGCCGATGCGCACGGACAGGTCTCTGACACGCAGGACCGGGTCAGCCACTTCGCCTCCGAGCCTCGATCATGGTGCGCTGCTTGGGATCCAAGACATCACGCAGGCCGTCGCCGAGCAGGTTGAACGCCAACACCGTGACGACGATGGCTGCGCCAGGGAACACCGCCATCCACCAGGCGAGGGTGACGAAGCCCTGCGAGTCGAAGATCATCCGTCCCAGGGACGGCTGCGGCGGTTGGATGCCGAGGCCGAGGAACGACAACGCCGCCTCCGACAGGATGGCGAAGGCGAGGGACAGCGAGGTCTGCACGATGAGCGGCCCCGCGATGTTGGGAAGGATGTGGCGGACGAGTATGTACAGGTGGCCGGTGCCCATCGTCCGGGACACCTGGACGAACGGTTCGACCCGGACGCTGAGGGTGCTGGCGCGCGCAACCCGCGCGAAGATCGGCGTGTAGACGATGCCGATCGCGAGGATCGTCGTCGTCACGCCCGGGCCGAGTATCGCGACCACCGCCAACGCGAGCAGCAGCACGGGGAACGCGAACATCACGTCGACGATCCTCATCACGACGGTGTCGAGCCAGCCGCCGCGGTATCCGGCGACGACGCCGATCGTCACACCGACCACCACCGCGAACGCGACGCTGATCACCGCGACCCGCATCGATGCCTGCACGGCGACCAACACTCGGGACAGCACGTCGCGTCCGAGTTCGTCTGTGCCGAACCAGTGCTCACCGTTGGGGGGCCGCAGGGCGTTCGGCACGTCGACGTCGTTGATGCCGAACGGGACGATCCACTGCGCCGTCACCGCGACCACCACCACGATCGCGAGAACGACCGCGCTCACCACGGTGACGGGATTGCTCGCGAGCAATCGCCACGACGAGAGGCGGGCCTGTTCGTCGACGCCTGACGCGTCGGGCGCTGGCGTCGTCGTCATGACAGCCGGATCCTCGGGTCCACCACCGCGTAGAGCAGGTCGACGGCAAGGTTGATGAGAAGGAACAGCGCCGCGATGAGCAGCACCGCGCCCTGGATCACCGGGTAGTCCCGCGCGGCGACCGCGTTGTACACCAGCCGGCCGAGGCCCGGCCAGGCGAACACGACTTCGACCACGATGACGCCGCCGAGGATCGTCGCGAGTTGAATCCCGGTGATCGTGAGCACCGGGATGGCGGCGTTGCGCACGGTGTGCCTCATCGTGACAACGCGCGGCGGAAGACCTTTCGAGCGTGCGGTGCGCACGTACCCCATCGCGGCGACTTCCAGCACGGCGGCCCGGATGTAGCGGGTCATGATGGCGGCGGCGACGAGTCCCACGGTGAGCCCGGGAAGGATGATGTGCCGCAGCCAGCCGCCGGGGTCGTCGAGCAGCGGTCGGTAGCCCGACGTAGGAAGCCAGTGCAGGGTCGAAGCGAAGAGCGCGATCAGCAGAATGCCCATCCAGAAGTCCGGAATCGAGACGCCGAATTGGCTTGTGACGCGCACGATTGCATCGCTGATGCGCCCCTCGTGCAGGGCCGACCAGACCCCCGCGGGCAACGCGATGAGCAGCGCGATGGCGATGCCGACGACGGCGAGTGACACCGTGGCGGGGAGTCGTTCGAGCAGCGTCAGCGTGACCGGGTCGCCGTTGCGGAAGCTGACGCCCAGGTCTCCGGTGAGTGCCGATCCGATGTAGCCGAAGAACTGCTCGACGATCGGCCGGTCCAAACCGCTTGCGGTGCGCAGTGCGTCGTAGGCCTGGGGCGTGTAGCGGGTGCCGAGCGCGATCCGGACGGGATCGCCGGGCACCAGATGCACGAGCATGAAGACGACGACGAGAACGCCGATCATCACGACGATCGAGTACAGCAGGCGGCGCGCCACGAACCTCAGCACCGGACTGGTCATTGTGCTCCGCCCTCGCTGATGCTGGCCGTGCGGAACCGAATGGCCTTGTCGCGGCGGGCTTCATACCCGGACATGTCTTTGTTCCACGCCTGGATCACCGACGGGTTGTACAGGTAGATGTAACTGCCCTCGTCGGCGATGATGGTCGCGGCTCTGCGGTAGATCGCCGCACGCGCATCCTGGTTGGTCTCGACGCGCCCGGCATCCAGTAGCTTGTCGACTTCGGGGTTCGAGAATTTCTGCGCGTTGCTGGTGCCGTTCGTGTGGTGCTGCGCGTAATAGAAGTCGTCGGGGTCGATGTTGCCGAGCCAGCCCATCATCAGCATGTCGAAGTGCCCGCTGTTCTGCTCGTCGAGCCACGTCGCGAAGTCAACGGTGCGAATGTTCACCGTGATGCCCAGCGGCGCAAGGTTATCGGCGATGATCTGCGCTGCGGTCACCGTTTCGGGATACTCGTTGGTGACCAGCATGTCGAGGTTCTCGGGCGAAGCATTGGCCTCGGTCAGCAGCCGTTTGGCCTCGTCGATGTCGTAGTGATAGCGGCTGTAGTCGGTGTACCAGTAGTTGCCCTTCGGTATGGCCAGTTCGTTCTTGGCCGCGGTGCCGTAGCTGGTGGCGGTGACGATCGCGTCGCGGTCGATCGCGTAGGCGATCGCCTGCCGGACGCGCACGTCGTCCCACGGTTTACGCGCCTCGTTGAGTGCGAGGTACCAGTAGTCGTTGCTCGGCACCACCGCGAGATCGACGGAGTCGTCGTCTCTGAGCTGGTTGACGCGCTGGGTGGGAATCGAGTCGGTCCAGTCGATTTCACCGGCCTGCAGCGCCGACAACGCGGTCGACTTCTCGGGGATGAACCGGAAGATGACGCCGGAGACCTTCGGCGCACCGTCCCAGTAGTTCGGATTGGCGGTCAGCGTGATGGAGTCGCCGCTCTTCTGGCCTTCGAAGGAAAACGGTCCGGTGCCGACCGGATGGGTGGCGATCTGTCCGCTTTCGACGTTCTTGCGTTGCACGATGGCCATCCCCTTGAAGCCGCCCAGGTTCGTCAGCAGGTTCGGTGACGGCTGCTTGAGGCGGATGACGACGGTGGACGGGTCGGTGGCGCGGATGTCGGATACGGCGCTGAGCTTGTCGACGTTGGACAACTCCTCGTCGATGATGCGGCGATACGTGAAGACGACGTCGTCGGCGGTCAGCGGACTGCCGTCGTGGAAGGTGACGCCGCGTCGTAGATGGAATGTCCACGTGAGTTGGTCGGGGGTGGTCTCCCAGGACTCCGCCAGCGCGGGCCTCATCGTCAGGTCGGCGTCCGGTTCGACGAGCGTGTCGTAGACGTTCTCGAGCACCTCGAACGAGAAGTAGGCGCTGGTCTTGTTCGGGTCGAGTTGGTCTGGCTCGCCGCCGATCGCGGCGATGAGGCGGCCGGAGGCGTCGTCGCCGAGATCGACTTTCTCGCCCGGTGAACAGGCGATCGTGGCGGCCATCAGCGATACGGCGAAGACGGCGGCGCACCGCCTCGCCGCTCCCCACATCGCCATCACCCCGAATCGTCGGCCTCGGAGTAACTACCCGGCATGCGCATGGGCCGAAACCCGCACGCGCTTGCGCGAAACGGAATTCCAGCAGGCCTCCACTCGCATTCTTGCTGCTGGAATAGCGTTTCGGCGGAGGGCTTGGAGGGGGTTCAGCATTTACATTGAATGCTCTATGATTTTGAACCATGGCCAAGCCTCCGCTGTCGATGACGCCTACCGGATGGTTCCAAGTCGCCTGGTCAGACGAGATCAAGACCGGCGACGTCCACCGGATGACGTACTTCGGCCGCGAGCTGGTGGCGTGGCGCGCGGAGTCAGGACAGCTGACCGTGATGGACGCCTATTGCGAACACCTCGGCGCCCACCTCGGCTATGGCGGACACGTCGTCGGCGAAGTCCTTCAGTGCCCGTTCCACGGATGGCAGTGGAACCAGGACGGCCGAAACGTCTGCATCCCGTATCAGGACCGACCCAACCGCGGCCGTCGCATCCGGACGTTTCCGGTCGTCGAGCGCAACGAGTCCGTTTATATCTGGCATGACGTCGACGGGGGAGACCCGTACTTCGAGCCGCCCGACATCTTCGCGGGCTTCGCCGACGGCAGCAGCGCCGCCGATTACTACCCGCAGATGCGGCTGTACCGCGAGCGACTGGAGATGCACCCGCAGTACGTGCTCGAAAACGGCGTCGACTTCGCACATTTCAAGTTCGTCCACCAGACCCCGATCGTCCCGGTGTTCACCCGCCACGATTTCGACGAGCCGGTGTCCTACGTCGATTTCACGATCACGTTCGAGGGTGACGAGAACCAGACCATCGACGACGTCAAAAGCGGTGTCGAAGCGATCAACGGTGGACTCGGCATCGCGGTGACCAAGAGCTGGGGCATGGTCGACAACCGCACGATCTCGGCGATCACGCCCGTCGACGACAGCACCTCCGATGTCCGCTTCATGGTCTACATCGGCCGCCGCGCGGGCGACGACTCGCCGAAAGCCGAGGCCAAGGCGCGCGACTTCGGTGACGAGATCATCCGTCAGTTCACCCAGGACATCCACATCTGGCAGCACCAACGCTATTCGGATCCACCCGCGCTCGCAGGTGCTGAGCAGCAGGGCTTCACCGCGATCCGCACCTGGGCCAAGCAGTTTTATCCCGACCGCGCACGCGAGGAGCATGACAGCACAAGCGGTGGATCCGCCGCCGAAGTCCATGCACAGAAAGGCACCGAATGAGCCACACCGACAAGCCGATTCGGGTATTCCAGGTCGCGACGGGCAACGTCGGCTCGGAGATGATCAAGCGCATCGCCGATCGCCCCGACCTGGAGCTGATCGGCGTGCACTGCTACTCGCCGGACAAAGTCGGCAGGGACGCAGGCGAACTGGCCGGGATCGCGCCCAACGGGGTGATCGCCACCGGCACGGTCGACGAGATCATCGCCGCCAAACCCGATGTGCTGACCTTTCACGGCGTCTTCCCCGACGAGGACCTGTATGTGCAGGTGCTCGAGGCGGGCATCGACATCGTCACCACCGCGGACTGGATCACCGGCTGGCACCGCGACACCAACCACCCGCACCCGTCCGGAAAACCGGTGTCGCAGTTGCTGGCCGAGGCGTGCGAGAAAGGCGGATCCACCTTCTACGGCACGGGCATGAACCCCGGTGTCAACCAGATCCTCGGTGTCGTGTGCTCGGCGGATGTCGCGGAGATCGAGAACGTCACGACCATCGAATCGGTCGACGTGTCCTGTCACCACAGCAAGGACACCTGGATCGAGGTCGGTTACGGCCTGCCTGTCGACGACCCGAGTATTCCGGGCAAGCTCGAGAAGTACACGCGCGTCTTCGCGGACAGCGTCCTGATGATGGCTGACTGTTTCGACCTGACACTCGACGAGGTCAAGTTCAGCTACGAACTCGGCGCCTGCACCAAGGACGTCGACCTCGGCTGGTACACGCTGCCCAAGGGCACACTCGGCGGCAACTACATCCGCTACCAGGGCATGGTCGACGGTGTGCCGAGAGTCGAGACTCACCTCGAATGGCAGATGACCCCGCACACGGATCCGAGCTGGGACATCAAGGGCTGCTACATCACTCAGATCAAGGGTGATCCGTGCATCTACAACAAGCACATGATCTTCCCGAAACCCGGGGTGGATCTGTCGAACCCGGACAACTTCGCGTCGATCGGGATGACCGTCACGGGGATGCCCGCGCTGGCCGCGATCGGGTCGGTGGTCGCTGCTCCACCCGGACTGCTGACGAGCGCAGACCTGCCGCTGCGCGGCTTCGCCGGACGGTTCAAACTGTGAGCCGACTCAGGCGACGCTGAGTTCGAGATGCTCGAGTCGCCGCACGAGCAGGCTGGGCAGCCACCGGCCTGCATCGGCGACCTCGATGTGCGACGTGTTCTCCAGCAGCTGCTCGATGACGATCCTGGCTTCCAGCCGGGCCAGGGCCGCGCCGACGCAGAAGTGTGCGCCTTTGCCGAAGCTGATGTGGCCCTTGCCTTGCGGCCGGTCGAGCCGGAACGCGTTCGGGTCTTCGAAGTGCGACGGGTCGCGGTTGGCCGCACCCCACAGCAGCACCAGGCGCGACCCCGCTTCGAGCGGTTCACCGCACAGGGTGGTGTCGGCCAGCACGTGGCGGTAGTGCCCGCGGAACGGCGGCTCGTAGCGCAGCACCTCTTCGAGAAAGGTGGAGAGCAACTCGCGGTTCTCTCGCACCTGGCGTTGCACGTCTGGGCGGTCGGCGAGGATCTGAACCGCCGAACCGAGCAGGGACGCCGTCGACTCGCCACCGGCGCTGAAGAGCGTGATCATCATGTTCATCGCGGTGGGGTCGGCCAATTCCCCTGTCGCGCAGGCTTTTGCGAGCGTGCTCAACAGGTCGTCGCGCGGGTCGGCCGCCGCGCTCTGGAAGTGTTCGTTGATGTAGCCCGCGAGTTCCAGCACGGCGACACCCGCCGCGGCCAGTTCGTCGGGACCCACGAGGCCCTCGACGACCTGGGTGCTCGCGTATCCCCAGCGCATCAGCTGCTCGCTGTCGAGGTCGGGCACCCCGATCAACCGCGTCACGATCGTCATCGGCAGGCGGTTGGCCACCGCCGACATCCATTCGATCGTCCCGTCGTGCACTCCGTGCGCCCACAGATGTTGCGAGGTCTCGGCAATGAACGGTTCGAGTGCGTTGATGCGCTTGGCCACCAACTGCGGTACGAGCATCTTGCGGTGCACGGCATGGATCGGGTCGTCGGCCGTCGCGAGCGCCTGGATGTCGCTACCGAGTTCGCCTATCGGGAACTCACCGATCGTGCCGTCGGAAAACGTCATCGTGGCGGTGAGGTTCGACGAGAAGTCCTGAGGGCGGGCGATCACGTCGTTGACCGCGTCCCAGCTGCACACCGCGTAGAAGCCCGAGTCGCCGATCCGGTGCACGGGCCCCTCGGCCAGCATCCGCTCGTACAGCGGATACGGATCCTGGACGAAGCGGTCATCGAACAGGTCGAGGCCCAGACGGCCGTCGCGCACGTGCATGGCTCCAGCCTGAAGGCACCCGTCGAGCGGCGTCAACGGTCTCGAGGCATCGTGAAAAGCGCTGGTCGGGGCGAAAGGCCGGCGCCGTCTCAGCCCGCAGGCACGAGCTGCGGCGTTGCTGAGAACTTCGACAGATTTTGTCTCATTATGAGAAGGTCGACCCTGTGACTCGCACTGACTGGCTCGTGGGCGGGGATCGCCGGGCCGCCGCCGCCGAACGGATCTACGCCGCGGCCACCGAGTTGGTCGCTCGCGACGGGATGGACGCCCTCGACATCGACACGCTGGCGTCGCGGGTGCACTGCTCGCGCGCGACGATCTACCGGTGCGCCGGCGGTAAGCGCCAGATCCGCGACGCCGTCATGGAACGCTCGGCCGCGCGAATCGTCGAGCGCGTTCGTGGCGCGGTCGACGGGCTCACCGGTTCGGAGAGGATCGTCACCGCAATCGGGGTGGCGCTGAGAGAGATTCGCTCGGACCCGCTCGGACAGGTGACGTTTGGTGCCATCCGGGTCGGCGAGGATCGCACGTGGATCACCGAATCGCCGGTGGTCGCCCGGCTGGCCACGGACCTCAACGGCCTCACCGACGAAGACACCGAGGCGGTGCAGTGGATCGTCCGCGTCGTGCTGTCCCTGCTGTACTGGCCGGTCGGGGACGCGGCGGCCGAGCAGAAGATGGTCGAGCGGTTCATCTCCCCGGCGTTCACCTCATGACCAGCATCTCGCCGCGCCGCCCCGTCAACGGGAAGCAACTGCGTGCGGACCGAACCCGGGCGATGGTCATCGACGAGACCGTGCGGTGTGTCAACGAGGAGGGCTTCGGCGCCGCGAGCGCCAAGCACATCACCGAACGGGCGGGCGTCACCTGGGGGGTGATCCAGTATCACTTCGGTGACCGGGACGGGCTCCTGATGTCGGTGGTGGACAGAGGATTCGGGCAGCTGTCTGAGACGCTGCGCGCGATGGAACCCGAATTGGCCTCGACCGCAGGACATGCCAGGGCCGAACTCGTCGTCAATGCGGTCGCGGACGCGTTCCTGAGTCCCACGTCGATCGCCGCGCTGGAGATCCTGATCGCGACCCGGTCCGGTCGCGCCGACCCCGACCAGAAGCATCTGCTCGAACTGTTCGCCACGCTCACCCGGCTCGGCAGGTACGTCGCCGACGGGCTCGACGCCGATCGCGCCGATGCGGTCGGCAACCTGATCTGGACGACGTTGATGGGGGCGATGGTCGCCAAGATGGCGGTGCCGGGCCCCGTCGACGTCAGCCGCGAATTACGCGCGTTGACAGACGTTCTGGCCACTTACGTCGACCATCACCGAGTGGGCTAGAACAACGCCGCCTTACTGCTCGGCCGCATCGTCGAGGATCTGAGAAGCGATCTGCTGTGCGTCGTCGTGGTCATCGGCGTCACACGAGAAGCCCTCGACGATCACATTCGACACGACGCCCATGGCGTGTTGGCAGGTCCCTTCGAGGGTGCCGGAGACGTCCGCCTTCAGCGACATCGAGCGGCCGTCGATATCGGCCACCTCGTCGGGCACCCACGCCCCGTTGTCGACCTCGATGTCCTTGTTCTGCGCGCACTCTCGCCACTTCGCCTTGGACGCCTCGAAGAATTCGACTGCGTCGTCGTGGGTGTCGAACAGCACGATCGTCTGCTCGACGAGGCGGCCGTCGTCCTCGGAGTCGGCCTCGAGCAGCAACTCGTCACGGATGGCGGTCCAGTCCACCCCGTCGTACACGGCGTCCTCACCCGGATAGATCGCGCCGAGACAGTCGACGTCAGAGACGATGTCGGCGTTGTCGTTCATCTCGTCGGAGTCATAGAACGACTCCAGTTCGACTCCGGAGATCTTGTTCAGTGCACTGTTGGTGAGCATGAGGCCGTCGAGCGCCGACTCCTCCAGCGGCGGCACATCGTCTGACGGCACGGAGGAACTCGGTTTGACTGCGACGCCTGTCACGGTGCTCGTGCAGGCGGTCGTCAGGACGCCCAATGCCATGGCCACACAGAGCGCGAACACCGGCATCGGCCTGGTCATGACAGGAGCCTAGAAGAACGCGGCTGCCGACGCCGATGATTGCCGCGACGGTGGCCGTTCCTTGATGCCGGTGGGTGGCCCTGTGATACTCCTTGCAACGGCCTGAGGAGGGACATGGGGACGATCGCTCGTCTGCTGGGTGTTGCCGTGGTTCTGGCGGGCGTCGCCGTCGGAACCGCGGGTCCGTCGTCGGCCGACCAGGTCATGGAGGGCATCTACACCTTCAACACCGAGGGCATGCCGCCCGCGGAGTGGACGATCTACCCGATCTGCGTGCCTGTCGTCGGCGATCTGCGCGAACCACTCGAACTGCCGGTCGCCTGCACGCTGAAGGTGGTCAGCGCGACGGACAACAAGTCGTCGTTCGATCTGACGAATCTCAACTGGGGCGGTGACGCCAGGCTGACCGGCGGACAGTGGACCCTCACCACCCGCAAAGAAGAGGGTCTGCAGTGCCCTGACGGAAGCACGGCGCCGACCACCGACACCTACAAGTTCGACGATGTGACCCTCACCGGAGTGCACACCGCGCTGAACACCACCATCTGCGGCGTACCCGCCGGGATGAAGAAGACGCCGTTCACGCTGACGTTCGCGCGGCCCCTGCCCATTCCCGTCGACAGGTACCCGCTGGTGTGCGAGCCCGCGGGCAACCGGCTGTGCAGGTGACCAGCTAGACGGTGAATCCGCCGTCGACGTTCCAGTTCGCGCCCGTGATGTACCCGGTGTCCGGACCGGCCAGATAGCTGACCACGCCCGCGATGTCGCTTGGCCTGCCGTACTTCCCTGTGGCCATCACCTTCTTGGCGAAGTCGGCGAATTCGCCGTCGTCGGGATTCATGTCGGTGTCAACGGGGCC
>DATEIG010000293.1:0-7633 GCA_035279185.1 Mycobacterium sp. | reverse complement strand
GAGCGGAACGCCGCACGCGCTGATTGACGAAGAGGTACAACGGGTTTCGGTTCGAAATGCTAATCACGGCGTCGACGTGGAGGTGCGCGCGGCGGCCTTGTGGGCGACAGCGAAGAGGGTGGTGCTGTACCGTGGAGGAAGCGGTTGAGTTAACAGCTCGCAATTCTCACGAGCAGTCTCACAGATCGCCGCGGGCGTGGATGGCCTCAGCGTGCCGCCGCCGGCGTGGTCTCCGATCAAGGGATACATGACCGTCACCGACAATGTCTTGGTAGAAAAGCAATTCAACGAGTCCATCGAACGCGGGGGCGCGGCGGTATCGGCAGAAACCGTCGGGCAGACGACCATCATCTGCATTCGCGGCGAGGTCGACGCGTCGAACGCCGATTTCGTGATGACCGTTCTCGAGGGCTTCGCTACTCGAAGGAGTCGGGTAGTCGTTGATGCCAGCGGGTTGAGTTTCGTTGGCACCCAAGGGCTTCGGCTGCTCGTGAACTTCGACCAGAGGTGTCAGCGACACGACGTCGTCTGGGCGCTGGTGTCCTGCCGGCTACTCCGCCGGCTTCTTCAGGTGGTCGACGCAGAGCAGCTGCTGCCCGTCGCCGCTTCCGTCGACGATGCCCAGCGGATGCTCGAATCGGTGGAGGCATCGCCGGCCGAGCGCACACTGCAGAGGGTCGCTCCGGAAAAGCTGCGCTGCTGACGAACATCGGTGGTTCAGCCGTCTCGGCATGGGTACGACAGGAGCGTGTCCGATACCACCGAACTGACGATCCACGACCCGCGCACCGGCGACGAGATCACACGGGTCCCGATCGCTGATGCGCAGACATGCGAGCGGGCCGTCGACCGGGCCGCAGCGGCCGGTAGCGACTGGTCACGGGTCGCCGCAGGCGACAGGGCGGGCCGGCTCAAAGAGGCGGCCGCGGCTGTGGCCGCTTGCGCCTCGGACATCGCCGAGTTGGTCGAGCGGGAGACCGGTAAGCCGGCCGACGACGCCATGGGCGGTGTCCAGGCCGGTATCGACACCATGCGGCAGTACGCCGAGCTCGGACCGCTTCACCGCGGCAAAAGCCTGCAGGGGGACTGGGCTTCGACCGATCTGATGGTTTTCGAGCCGCGCGGCGTGGTCGCCGTTCTCACGCCGTGGAACGACCCGATAGCCGTCGCAGCGGGACTTGTGAGTGCCGCCCTCGTGACCGGCAACACCGTGGTGCACAAGCCGAGCGAGCGATGTCCTTCAGCGGGCAGGCGCTTCGCGGAAACCGTTGCGGCGCACTTTCCCGACGGCGTGCTGGAGATCCTCGACGGTGACGGGACGGTCGGCGCCGCGCTGGCGGCCGCGGAAGTCGTCGACGTGGTGGCGCACGTCGGCAGTTCAGTGACGGGGCGGGACATCGCACTGGCGTGCGCGGGACGCGGCGCGAAGGCGATTCTGGAGAACGGCGGCAACGACGCCCTGATCGTCGATGCGGCGGTGGATCCGCGCTGGGCGGCCGAGCAGGCCGCGACCGGCGCCTTCGCCAATGCCGGTCAGATCTGCGTGTCGGTGGAGCGGATCTACGTGACCGAGCCCGTCGCAGAGGAGTTCGTCGAGGCGTTGGTCAACGAGGCCAAGGTGTGGGCCGACCGGATCGGCCCGCTGGTCCACCGACGACACCGCGACCAGGTGCACCGGCACGTCGCCGATGCGATCGACAAGGGGGCCGCGGTGCTGACCGGTGGTCAGCCCGGCTCGGGCGCAGGCTCGTTCTATCCGCCGACGGTGCTCACCGGCTGCACCCCCGACATGCTCGTCTTCAGCGAGGAGACGTTCGGTCCCGTCGCGCCGGTGCGGGTCGTCGCGGACTTCGCCACGGCACTCGACGAGGCCGCGCGCGACCGCTACGGTCTCGCGGCCACGGTGCTGACCGCCGACATGAACCACGCGCAGGAGGCGTGGCGCGCGCTGCCGGTGGGCACGGTGAAGGTCAACGAGGTGTTCGGCGGCGCACCGGGCGGGGCGTCGCAGCCTCGGCGGGCCAGCGGCAGCGGGTTCGGCTTCGGGCCGGAACTCATGGACGAGATGACGACTGTCAAGGTCGTCCACTGGACGGCTCCGGTCACCGCGCGCGGGTGAGCGCGGTGAGAATGCAAAGACCGCAAGCGCTCCCGAACACCTCATGCGATTGCAGGCCACCGCGACGGCGACCAGCGTCGGGCGCTACCTCGTCGCGGCGAGTTGACCGGGGCTGTCGCGCACGTCCAGTTTCGTCCCCTCGATGTCGACGTCGGGGACGTAGCGCGCGAACCACTTCGAGTGGGCCCACATCCTGCTCCCGATGATGCTCATGATCGCGGGAATCATGGTGAGCCGGACGAGGAACGCATCCAGGAACACGCCGACGGCCAGCGTCAGCCCCACCGATTTGATGATGGGATCCCCGCCTGCGAGAAAGGCGATGAACACGCCGAACATGATCAACGCCGCCGCGGTGACGACACGCGCAGACAGCCCGACGCCGCTGCGCACCGCATCCAGCGCATCGTCGGTCTTGGTCAGTTCCTCCTTCATGCGCGAGACGACGAACACCTGGTAGTCGCTGGACAGTCCGAAGATGATGGCCAGCACGATGATCGGCAGGAAGCTGATCGTCTCGCCGGGGGTGATGCCGAGAAGGTCGGCACCCCAACCCCATTGGAAGATCGCCACCTGAACACCGAGCGCTGCGAACACCGAGAGCAGGAAGCCGATGATCGAGGTGACCGGCACGAGGGCGGCGCGGAACGCCACGGTCAGCAGAATGAACGCGAGCCCGACCACGACCACGAGGAATACGGGGAGCGCGCCGGCAAGCTTGTCGGAGGTATCGATGTTCGCGGCGGTCGTGCCGCCGACGAGAATCGTTGCACCCGTGTTCCCTTCGATCGTGGCACGGTCATCCCGGATGCGGTTGACCAGATCCGCGGTGGCCGTCTCGTTCGGCCCCGTCGTCGGAATCACCTGGATGATGGCAGCGCCGTTCTGGCTTGCACCTGGCGCGGCCATGACCACCCCTGGTTCTTTCTGGAGGCGCGCCGCGATGGCCCCGACCGCGCTCGGGTCGTTGGTCTTGCTGATGTCGGCGACCACGAGGAGCGGCCCGTTGAATCCCGCGCCCATGTGTTCGGCGGTCAGGTCGTAGGCCCTGCGGGAGGTGTTCGACTCCGGTTGTGAAGCGCCGCTGGGCAATCCGAGGTGCATCCCGAACGCGGGCAGACCGAGCACGACAAGCACAGCGGTTCCGGTGATCAGCAGGGGTTTGCGCATCGCCACGACGAAACGTCCCCACTGCGCGCCGAGCGTGCGGTGCGGCGTGAACGCCGCCACCTGTGCGGTCTCCTTCGCCCTGTCGAACGGGGTCGGGATGAACTTCGCGACCCGGTCCCCTGCGAACCCCAGCAGCGCAGGCAGCAGCGTCACGGCGATCAGCAATGCGATCAGCACCGAGGCGGCGGCCGCGATGCCCATGTAGGTGAGGAAGGGAATGCCCACGATGGACAGACCGCACAGGGCGATGATCACCGTCAGCGCAGCGAACACCACCGCACCGCCCGCCGTCCCGACCGCCAGGGCGGCAGACTCCTCCTTCGGGCGCAACAGCAGCAGGTTGTTGCGGTAGCGGTTCACGATGAACAGCGCGTAGTCGATGCCGCAGGACAGCCCGAGCATCAGCGCCAGAGACAACGAGGCGGACGGCATGTCGACGAGGGCGGCGATTGTGAAGATGCCCAGCGCGGCGACGCCGACACCGACGCAGGCGGTGATGATCGGCAGGCCCGCCGTCACGACGGCGCCGAACGTGATGAGCAGGATCAGGAAGGCGACACCGATACCGATGATCTCGGGCAGTTCGGGAACGCTGACCTTGTAGCCAGGGAAGACGCTGCCCGAGTACTCGACCTGCACACCGGCGTCCTGCGCGGGCCGCACCGCGGACTCGACCGCGGTGAGTGCGCTGTCGTCGACCTCACCGGGCTGGGCCTTCCATTGCACGGTTCCCAGCCCCACGCTGCCGTCCGGTGAGACCAGCCGGGTCGCGGCGGGCCCGGCGGCCACCGCGATCTGGGGGATCGACCCCAGGTTCGCGATCGACCGGTCGATGCCTGCGGCGAGCACCGGGTCGGTCACCTTCTCACCACGGGGAGCGGCGAAAGTCACCTGTGTCTGAGCCCCGCTGAACGCGGGCAGCTTCTGCTGGAGTTCTTCGACGGCCCGCTGCGATTCGGTGCCGGGGATCGTGAAGTCGTCGGTGGGCTGGCCCCGCAGACCGACGCCGGCCAGCGCGATCCCGACGAGCAGGGCAAGCCAGACGCCGAGAACCAGCCGGCGACGGCGGAAGGAGAAGCCGCCGACGGCAAAAAGGTACTTCGACATCTGATTCACCTCGGGGTACATAGGAGAGGGGTTAGTGTCCAGACCATTCCCAGGTGGGGGGAGTCCTATGCGCCGATCACACGTCATCGCCTGTGACCTTCGGCACCTGCTCCAGGTGGCGTTGGTCGTCGCCGTCCTGATCGGCGGCGGGTTCGTCGACGCGGCGCGTGCGTCGGCGAGCATCGACACCTCGGGTGTGCTTCCGTTCGGGGGATTGGATCGCACCTACGTTCTCCACGTCCCGGCCGGTGCCGAGCCCCCGAGAGGCCTGGTCATCAACCTGCACGGCGGGGGCGAGAACGGCGGCAGGCAAGCGGCGATCACGAACTACAACGCGGTCGCCGACCAGCACGGGTTCGCGGTCGTCTACCCCGACGGCATCGACGGCAGTTGGGCCGACGGCCGCGGTGCGTCGGTGCCGGACCGTCAGGGCGTCGACGACGTCGGCTTCCTGGTCGCTCTCGCGAACCGTCTCACCGCCGACTTCGGCATCGACCCGGCCCGCGTGTACGCGACGGGTCTCTCGGCAGGCGCGTTCATGGCCACCCGGCTTGCGTGTCAGCGCGCCGACGTCGTGTCGGCCATCGCGCCGGTGGCGGGGTCGCTGGGTTCCGCGTATCCGTGCTCGCCGTCGGAGCCGGTGTCGGTCTTCGCCACGCACGGCGTCGCGGATTCCGTCGTGCCGTACAACGGCGGCGGGATGGTCGGTCGCGGCGGACCGAGCGACATCGTGGCCCCGGCGGCGTTGGCGGCGCGCTGGCGGGAGATCGACGACTGCCCGGCCGCCCCCGTCGAGGACTCGCCGAGCCCAGGCGTGCGGCGCTCCACCGCCGCGGGATGCGCCGACGGCACCGAGGTCGTCTTCGTCAGCGTGGACGGCGGGGGACACGAGTGGTTCGGTGGCGCCTCGCAGGCCAGCGGACAATTCTTCGCCGACCAGCTGAGGTGACGGCCGGGGCGGTAGCCTCCCATTCGATGACGGAGACGCGATGAGCGCCGGACTGTTCGGCCTTCTGGACGATGTTGCCGCGATAGCGCGGCTGGCCGCCGCTTCGGTCGACGACATAGGAGCCGCCGCCGGGCGTGCGACGGCCAAGGCGGCGGGGGTCGTGATCGACGACACCGCGGTGACTCCGCAGTACGTCCACGGCATCGCCGCGGAACGCGAACTGCCGATCATCAAGCGGATCGCCCTCGGGTCGCTACGAAACAAGCTGCTGTTCATCCTGCCTGCCGCGCTGCTGCTCAGTCAGTTCGTGCCGTGGCTGCTGACCCCGATCCTGATGCTGGGTGCGACCTACCTCTGCTACGAGGGCGCCGAGAAGGTGTGGGGTCGCATCAGCGGACACGACGCGCACGCCGCGCCAGTGGCCCAGCGGGGCGAGGATGCCGAGAAGTTCATGGTGACCGGCGCCATCCGAACCGACTTCATCCTGTCCGCGGAGATCATGGTGATCGCGCTCAACGAGGTGACCGACCAGGCCTTCCTGCCGCGTCTCATCATCCTCGTCGTCGTGGCCATCGTCATCACCGCGGTGGTGTACGGCGTGGTGGCCGGAATCGTGAAGATGGACGACGTCGGTCTGAGCCTGACCCAGCGCTCGTCGGCGTTCGCGCAACGCGTCGGCCGCGGCCTCGTTGCCGGGATGCCCAAGCTGCTCGCGGCTCTGTCGACGATCGGCACAGTGGCCATGCTCTGGGTCGGCGGCCACATCCTGTTGGTCGGAACCGATGAACTCGGATGGCATGCGCCGTACGGCATCGTGCACCACTGGGAGGAAGCCGTTCACCACATCGCGGGCGTGGGGGGCGTCCTGGCCTGGCTGATCAACACGGCGGCCTCAGCGGCAATCGGATTGGTGGTCGGCGCTGTCGTCGTCGCGATCATGAGTGTGGTGCACCGCGTCAAAGGACGTTCGCAGCAACCGAACTGATGCAACAATCGGGCCATGACGAAGCCGGATCCGGCCCGCCGCGGGGATGTCGACCCGTCGACTCTCGCGGCGTCACACCTGAACGTCGGCGGTTTTCGATTCTGGTTCGTCGGACAGCGATGGGAGTGGTCCGACGAGGTGGCCAGGATGCACGGCTACGAACCAGGCACCGTCGTACCCACCACTGAGCTGCTGCTCTCACACAAGCATCCCGACGACCGGCAGCATGTCCAGGACCTTCTCGACCATCTCCTGCATTTCGGCGGGTCGTTTTCCAGCAGGCACCGGTTCATCGACACCGCGGGCGGTCAACACACTGTGATCGTGCTCGCCGACCGAATGCTCGACGCCAACGGCGCGGTGGTCGGCAGCGAGGGCTACTACATCGACCTGACCGACACATTTCACCAGGCACGGCGCCAGGCCCTCGACGACTCGCTGCCGGAGCTGTTCGAGGCGCGCGCGGCGATCGAGCAGGCGAAGGGCGCACTGATGCTCGTTTACCGCATCAGTGCCGACGCCGCGTTCGAGATCCTGCTGTGGCGCTCGCAGCAGACCAACACCAAACTGCGGGCGCTCGCAGGGCAGGTGGTCGCCGAGCTCGACACGCTGCGGTATCAGCCCGACAGCCTGCGGCGCGAGTTCGATCATTTGCTCCTGACAGTGCACGACCGCGTCGGCGCACCCCGCGAACGCTAGGGCCGGCTGCCCTCTTCGCCGAAGTGGCACAAACCTGCAGGTTTTGGCCACATCGATCTTGGTCATAAGGCTTAATGTGAAAATTGAGGCGGCACCGGGGGGCTGCGCTGCGGTTGGAACGGAGGTGATCGGGCGCGTGGCGCTCTTGGAAGTCAACCAGGATGTTCGCGAAGCGGGGGTCGTCGTCTCCGCGGTTGGCGAGATCGACTCCGGCACGGTCGACACGCTGATCTCGCATCTCGACACGGCGCTCGAGGCGGCCAGTGACCATCCCACCCGGATCCTTGTTCTGGAGTTGGGTGACGTGACGTACTTCGGAAGCGCGGGTCTGAACGCCGTCCTCGGCTGCTACGAGAAGGGGCGAGCCGACGGTGTGTCGGTGCGTGTGGTCGCCAGCAACGCCGAGGTGATCATGCCGATCGAAGTCACCAAGCTCGACAACGTGCTCAAGCCCTACCCAACCGTGACCGACGCGTTCGACGGCCTCGACGGACCGCAATGACGGGCGACGCTGAGCGCGGTTTGCCCGCCGCGGTCTTCGGCGCTGATCCCGATGTGGGTCGAGACCTCGCCCAGGTGAACTGGGCGGCGACACCGCTCGGTG
>DATEIG010000292.1:0-4998 GCA_035279185.1 Mycobacterium sp. | reverse complement strand
GCAACCGAGGGCGGACGCGAACCGGTCCGATCCCGCGATCCGCCGCCCACCTCCGCGAAACGGCCGGCAGTCACCGCACTATCAGCGATAAGTAATCTCGTCGCATGCCGCGTCCCGTCGCTTTGATCACCGGACCGACCTCCGGCCTCGGTGCGGGCTTCGCCCGGCGCTACGCCATCGACGGATACGACCTCGTCCTGGTGGCCCGCGACGTCGCGCGGCTCGAGGCACTGGCCGCCGAACTGCACGACGAGGCGGGTGCCGAAGTCGAGGTGCTGCCCGCCGACCTCGCCGAGGCGGCCGATCGCGCGAAGGTCGCCGACCGGCTGTCCGCAGGGGTTCGGGTGCTGGTCAACAACGCGGGGTTCGGCACATCCGGCGAGTTCTGGACCGCGAGCCTGGACGTCCTGCAGAGCCAGCTCGACGTCAACGTCACCGCGGTCATGCACCTGACCCACGCCGCGCTGCCGCCGATGCTCGACGCAGGCGAGGGCACCGTCATCAATGTCGCCAGCGTGGCCGGCCTGCTGCCGGGACGCGGTTCCACCTACTCCGCGTCGAAGGCATGGGTCATCCTGTTCACCGAAGGCCTGGCCAACGGCCTGAGCGGCACGGGGGTCGGGGTGCACGCGTTGGTTCCCGGCTTCATCCGCACCGAATTCCATGAGCGCGCGGGCATCGCGATGGAGGGCACCCCGTCGAGAATGTGGCTGGAGGTCGAGGACGTCGTGCGCGACTGCCTCGCCGACGCCGCGAAGGGCGACGTCGTGATCGTCCCCGGGGTGCAGTACAAGGCGCTGACCACCGTGGGTCGGCTGGTGCCGCGAAAGCTGGTGCGGCGCATCAACAAATCGGTGGCCAAGGGCCGTGGCCGTACCTGACCCTCCGTGCGCACGGTAGTCGCCCTGCTGTCGGCGCTAACGCTGTTGGTGACGTCGGCATGCTCACGGGACAACGACGACGGCACGCACCCCTATGGCGTACAGACCGCCGCGATCGGCGAGGCGCTTCCCGTGCTCGGCTGGAACATCTCGCTGTCGAACCTCCGGTTCGACGGTGACTACGTGCTGTTCGACGTCGACGCATCGCCGACCGACGAGAAAGCCCCGCACGCGAAACCGGAGGACATCCGATTCGGTCTTTACGGCGCGCTCGCACATCCTTTGGAGGCCAACGCAATCGGCGGCTGCCGCGACGTCACCAGCCTGGCGATCCAGCCCGCCGCCGCGCCGACGCCCAACCAGCTGACCGGAACGGTGTGCATCGGCCCGATGCGTGACCAGTCCCAGGTGCGGGGGGTGTACGCGTACTCGCCGAAGGACCGGATGGCAGGCACCACCGTCTCGTACGGGGCGGCCTTCCCGGTCGGGGTTCCGCAGACGAACGAGAACGACGCGGGCCTGTCTGTCAGCACGACGAGCGTCGACGCGTTCCGCGCCGACGGCGCCCAACTGGACCCGACCGCGCTGGGCGACCCGAACGCGTTCAACGGCAAGGGCTACATGCTGCTCGGCCTCGACATCAGCGGCATCGCAGCGCGATACCGCGACGAGTCCACGGCGCGCGGCGGCCCGCTGATGGTGCTGGCCGCGCCGACCCTGCCCGCACCGGGTCTGTCGCATGCGTGCGACATCTACGGTTCATCGCTTCTGGTGCTGCCCGACGCGTCACTCGACGCGGTCCAGGTCCGCGCGTCGCTGTGCACACAGGGCGACATGAACGCCGCGCTGCTGTACGCGTCGGTCTCGCTCGTCGGCACGCACGCCGGCTTGTGGACCAAGGATGAGTGAGGCGGGGCCGACCGAGTGGGGTGAGTCCACCGGCGTCGGCCCGTGGGACGGCGATCCGCCCGACGACGCACGGTACGACCCGGCGCTGCTGCGCGACGGCGACACCCGCAACGTCGTCGACGCCTACCGGTACTGGACGCGCGAGGCGATCGTCGCCGACATCGACGGGCGCAGGCATCCGCTGCACATCGCGATCGAGAACTTCGGCAACGACGCCAACATCGGTGCGGTGGTACGCACGGCCAACGCGTTCGCCGTCGACACCGTCCACATCGTCGGGCGGCGGCGCTGGAACCGCCGCGGGGCCATGGTGACCGACCGCTATCAGCGGCTGCGCCACCACGACAGCACCGCAGACCTGCTGGCGTTCGCCGCCGACGCCGGGCTGACCGTCGTCGCGGTGGACAACCTGCCCGGCGCGCAGCGCATCGAGGAGACGAGGCTGCCGCGCGCCTGCCTTCTGGTGTTCGGACAGGAGGGACCCGGGATCACCGACGACACGAAGAGTGGTGCGGCTCTAACTGTTTCGATCGCCCAGTTCGGATCCACACGCAGCATCAACGCGGGCGTGGCCGCCGGCATCGCGATGCACACCTGGATCGTCCAGCACGCCGACCTCGGGCTCGCGTGGTAGCCGGGCCCGCAACAAGATCCACACCGCTGCGGCGGACACGAGCATCAGCGCGGAGCCCACACCGGACGCGATCGCCAGGCCGTTGGTGAACGCTTCCTTCGTCGCGGTCAGCAGCGCTTCGCTCTGCGCGGCGGGCAGTGCGTCGGCGGCATGGATCGCCGCGGACAGCGAGTCCCGGGCGTGCGCCTCGACGGCGGGCGGGATGCCTGCAGGCACGGTGAAGCCCCGATAGACGCCGGTGACGATCGACCCGAGGGTCGCGATGCCCAGCGCCATGCCCAGCTCGTAGGCGGTCTCCGAAACGGCGGCGGCCGCGCCCGCGCGCTCCTTCGGGACGCTGGCCAGGATGACGTCGCTGGCCACCGTGAACGCCAGCCCGAGCCCGACGCCGACCAGGAAGAGCGCGACACCCAGCGGCAGGTAGGGCGTCGACGGCGTGAGGAACGTCAGTGACGCCATCGCCACGCCGACGAGCGCCAGACCCGTGGTGAGCACCGCCCGCGACGACCAGTAGCGCACCGCGACGCCGGCCAGTACGCCGAACACCGTGGCGGTCACCGCGGCTGGCAGTTCCGCAAGCCCCGCCTTCAACGGCCCGTACCCGTGCACCAGCTGGAAGAACTGCGACAGGAAGAACACCAGACCCGAAAGGCCCAGCACCGAGAGCAGGTTCGCGGCCACGACGCCGGAGAACGCGCGGTTGCCGAACAACCGGACGTCGATGAGCGGTGCGGGCAGCCGCAGCTGCCTGCGGACGAACAGGAACAGCGCGCTCGCACCCAGCACGCCCCCAAAGACCACGTCGGGTCGAATGCCCAGCGCCGCGCCCTCTTTGATGGCGTAGACGACGCCGAGCATGCCGACCATCGACAGCCCGACGCTCGGCAGGTCCCACGGGCCCGGTCGGGGATTGCGGTGCTCGGGCAGCAGCACGACGCCACCGACGAGCAGCACCACCATCACGGGCACGTTGATGAGGAACACCGAACCCCACCAGAAGTGCTCGAGCAGGATTCCGCCGAGGACCGGCCCGAAGGCCGCGCCCGCGGAGAACGCCGAAGCCCAGATGCCCACCGCGACGCTGCGTTCCCGCGCATCGGGGAACAGCCCGCGGATCAGCGCGAGCGTTGCCGGGGTCAGCGTCGCACCCGCGACGCCGAGCAGCGCGCGCGACGCGATCAGCATCTCGGGGCTGCTCGCGTAGGCCGTGATGATCGACATGAACGCGAAAGCCGTTGCGCCGCAGAGCAGCAGCTTTTTGTGGCCGATCCGGTCGCCGAGGCTGCCCATGCTGATCAGCAGCGCGGCGAGCACGAACGAGTAGATGTCGCCGATCCAGAGGATCTGGGTGAAGCTGGCGCCGAGGTCTTCCCCGATGAACGGGGTGGCCAGGGCCAGCACGGTGCCGTCGACGCCGATCAGCAGGACGGCGAGGGTAAGGACGCCGAGGGCGAACCAGCGGCGGGTCATGAGGTACTCACTCCATGCAGTAGTAGTTCGGTGATGTTGTGGTCGAAGTCCCGGCTCGCGACGCGGCCGACCTGGATGCACCAGCCCGCGCCCGCCACCAGGCTGTAGAGCGCCTCGGTGAGCCATGTCGCGGTCAGGTCGGGACGGAACTCGCCCGCGCGCTGGCCGCGGATGAACAGCGCGGTGATCTCCTCGTCGATCGCCGCCCAGCCGTGCATCGACTCGTCGGGGTCGATCTCCTGGCTCTGGCTGTAGAGCAGGGCCAGGTAGGGCGCCACCGATTGGAACGCGGTGATCAGCCTGCGCAGCGCCGCGGTGGCCGAATCCTCCTCCAGCCGAGCGGTTTCGAGTGCCTTGCGCATCTCGTCGATCGCGAGGTCGTCGAGGGCCTGCAGAAGCGCGGGCTTACCCGAGAAGTGGCGGTGCAGGGTCGCGCGGCTCACCCCGACCGCGGACGCGATCTCATCCTGGGTCGCATTGGGTCTGCGGCCCAGGAAGTCGGCGGCAGCACGAAGTACGCCGTCGCGATCGGTAGGCATGAGACAACTATAGCTCATGTGAGACAAAAACGTCTCACAGCGGTTTCCCCGGGCACGCTCCACCGCGTGGGCCTGTTAGGGCAGGATCAACGGCATGGATCAGGTATGGGCGAACCGGGCGGCGAGCGCGGAGGCTGCCGTCACCAAACGCCATCTGAGGCGGCTCTGGCAGCTGCCCGGCACGCAGCTCGGTGTGGTCGGCTGGCCGCCCACCCGCAAAGACCTGCTGTTCGGCACCTGGCACTACTGGTGGCAGGCCCACCTGCTGGACAACCTGATCGACGCGCAGCTTCGCGACCCGCAGCCCGAGCGGGAGACGAGGATCAAGCGTCAGATCCGCTCACATCGGCTGCGCAACAACATGTCCTGGGTCAACAGCTACTACGACGACATGGCATGGCTGGCGCTGGCCCTCGAGCGGGCCGGCAGGCTCGTCGGCGTCGAGAAGCCCGGCGCGCTGAAGAAGCTCTGCAACCAGTTCGTCAACGCCTGGGTGCCCGAGGACGGCGGCGGCATCCCCTGGCGCAAACAGGACCAGTTCTTCAACGCCCCGGCCAACGGTCCC
>DATEIG010000291.1:0-2234 GCA_035279185.1 Mycobacterium sp. | reverse complement strand
CGGGCGCCGTGGTCGTGCCCGTCAACACCCGGTTCGCCGAAAGCGAGGTGCGCTACGTCGTCGACGACGCGCGCGCCGAGGTCGTGTTGCATCCCGATGCGCCGCTGCCCGACCGCCCGGCTCACCTCACGCTCGACGCCGACGGGGACACCCTCGCAGCGCTGATGTACACCAGCGGCACCACGGGGTTCCCGAAGGGCGCGATGGTCTCCCACGAGAACCTCCTGTCGAACGTCGAGACGTGCATCCGGGCGTTGAAAACCCCTGTCGACATGCACATCCGGAACCTGATATCGGTGCCGCTGTTCCATGCCACCGGTTGCAACAGCCAGTTGCTGCCGACCCTGCAGCTCGGCGGCACGGCGGTCATCATGCCCGTGTTCGAGGTGCAGGCGTTCCTGCGCGCGACCGCCGACGAGAGGATCAACGTCTTGACGTCGGTGCCGGCGGTCTTCTGGTTGGCGATGAACCAGCCGAATTTCTCCGACTTCGACATGTCCGACGTCGGGTGGGTCACCTACGGCGGGGCGCCGACAGCCCCCGACGTGATCGCGCGTCTTCGCCGGTCATTCCCGAATGCCCGCCTGGCCAACGGGTTCGGTCTGACCGAGACGTCGTCGGTGTCGACCGTCCTGCCTGACGAGTACGCCGAGACGCGGCCGGAGACCGTGGGGTTCGCTGCCCCGCCGGTGGAGGTCGACCTCGCCGACGTGGACCCCGCGACAGGTGTCGGCGAATTGCTCATCCGCGGCCAGAACGTCGTCGCGGGTTATTGGAACAAGCCCGAGAAGACCGCCGAGACGTTCGTCGACGGATGGTTGCACACCGGCGACCTTGCGCGCATCGACGACGAAGGGTGCGTCCAGATCGTCGACCGGCTGAAGGACATGATCTGCCGCGGCGGCGAGAACGTCTACTGCGTCGAGGTCGAGAACGTGCTTGCCCAGCATCCCGCGGTGTTCGAAGCGGCGGTGCTGGGGGTGCCCGACGAGATGATGGGCGAGAAGGTCGGCGCCGTCGTCGTGCCGCTGCCGGGAGCGCAGGCCGACGCGCGCGGGATCCGCGCATTCGTCAAGGAGCGGATCGCGGACTACAACGCGCCGCAGTTCGTGTGCTTCAGGTCGGAACCGCTCCCCCGTAACCCTGCGGGCAAAGTGCTCAAACCGTTGCTGCGCAGCGAGACTCGATGGGGCGAGGAGATCCGCTAGAGGTCGACCACCAGGTCTGCGTTCGGTTGCGCCACACAGATGAGGACCGTCCCCTCCGGCGGATACTCCAGCGGCGGCTGCGCATAGGCCGCCGCCCCCTCGATCACCGGTGTGACGCACGTGTGGCAGACACCGCTGCGGCAGGAGAACCGCGTGGGCACGTCACACGCTTCGGCGAGGTCGAGAATGCTCGAGTACTCCTGCGACCACTTGGCGGTGATTCCGCTGCGCGAGAACGACACCGAAGGACCCGGACCTGGCGTGCCGTCCGGAATGTGAGGCGCGCGATGTGGCGTGTCGACGATGCCCGGGTTGATCGGCGGCAGCGCACCGAAGAGCTCGGTGTGGATGTTGGCCGCGTCGATGCCCGCTGCGGTGAGGCTCTCCCGCATCGCCTCCATGAACCGGTTCGGACCGCACAGATACGCGTGGGCGTCGCGCGGGAGGTTCAGCGCGGCGATCGCCTGTCTGTCGGGCCTGCCGACCTCGGCGGTGTAGATGACCTCGCGATAGGCGTTCGGAAGCGACCCGATCAACTCGGTCACTTCCGCGGCGAAGGCCAGCGACGTCGCGTCGCGGGTGATGTGCACCCAGCGGACGTCGCGGTCGCTGCGCGCGGCGGCCAACGCGTGCAGCATCGCCAGCACCGGGGTGATGCCGATCCCGGCGGACAGCAGGACGACGGGTGCGGCGCCGTCGCCGAGGTAGAAGTCGCCCCTCGGGGCGGCGACGTCGAACAGCGATCCCGGTTCGGCGTGCTCGTGCAGCCAGCGGCTCACCAAACCCTTGTCCTCGCGTTTCACGCTGATGCGGTAACGCCCGCCCGCGCTGCCACCGGACAACGAATAGCTGCGCAGCGGCGCGGGATTCGCGACGTCGGTGAGTTTGAGGGTGAGGTACTGCCCTGGTCGTGCCTGCGGCAGTACGGCCCCGTCGGGGGTCTCGAATTCGATCGACAGGACGGTCGGGCTCTCCAGCCGGGTCTCGGCGACCCGCAACCTGCGGAAGCCGGTCCAACCCGGCTCG
>DATEIG010000290.1:0-2092 GCA_035279185.1 Mycobacterium sp. | reverse complement strand
AACCGCACGATCGAGTTCTTCGGCACCAACCTCACCCTGCCGCCGGAAGGCCGGTTCGCGTCGGTGGACTCGGTGCAGCGCTACGTCGACGACGTGCTCGCGCTCGGGGCTGTTCGCGAGGCCTGGCCTGATGTCGCGCCTTTGACCGTCAGGCCGAGGCGCGGTCTCACGGCCGCGCACTACGAACGCGATGGCCACGGCGCCGCGATCGCAGTACCTGAGCGACGCACGAACTGGGCGCTGCGTGAACTGGTCGTGCTGCACGAGATCGCCCACCATCTCTGCGATGTAGCGCCGCCGCACGGGTCCGAGTTCGTCGCGACGTTCTGCGAGCTGACAGAGGCGGTGATGGGCCCCGAGGTCGCCCACGTGCTGAGGGTCGTCTACGCGAAGGAAGGTGTGCGCTAGCGTCGGAACCGTGGAGTCGGAGCCGAAAGCACTCGACGAGTTGTTCACCCGGGTGCTGCACACCGAAGACGACGCCCTGCGCGCGGCGCGGGAATCCGCTGCGGCCGCGAACATGCCGGCGATCGAGGTGTCAGCCCAGCACGGCAGGCTGCTCCAGCTGCTCGCGCGCATGTCGAATGCCAAGCGGGTCTTGGAAATCGGCACGCTGGCCGGCTACAGCACCATCAATCTCGCGCGCGGGGTCGGCGCCGACGGCCGGGTCGTCACGCTGGAGTTCGAGCCGCGGCATGCGGAGGTGGCGCGCGCGAACTTCGAGCGCGCGGGTGTGGCCGACCGCATCGAGGTCATCGTCGGCACCGCGCTCGACTCACTTCCGATGTTGGCCGACCGCGGCGACACATTCGACATGTTCTTCATCGACGCCGACAAGGAGAACAACGTCGCCTACGTCGAATGGGCGGTCACGCTAGGGCATCCGGGCTCGATCATCGTGGTGGACAACATCGCTCGGATGGGCCGCGTGCTGAACCCGGCCGACGACGACCACCAGGCCAAGGCTGTTCGCGACATGTTCGACATGATCGGCGACCACCCGCGGCTCGACGCCGCGGCGATTCAGACCGTCGGAACCAAGAACTGGGACGGGTTCGCCGTCGCGCTGATCACCTGAACTCCTTGGTGATCTCGGCGACCCGCGGATCCTCTTTCAACTCCTCCAGCGTCACCGGCAACGGCAATCGCCAGTTCGGGTACTCGTCCACCGTGCCGGGAAGATTCGGCTGCCGGGTCTCACCGATCACGTCGTACGGCGAGATCAGTTTGAGCCGGCTCGGCGCCGACGCCAGCAGCCGGTGCATCGCCGCGATGATCTCCGTATCGTCGGGCTCACCCTCGGAAAGCAGTCCCTCGGAACGCAACAGGGCCAACCACTCCGCACGCTCCTTGTCGGCGTTGGCCTGCTCGGCCGGTACGTCGTCGAGCAGACCGAGGTCGGCGCGTGCCCGCACGTGTTCGCCGCGCAGAAAGCCCGCTGCGGTCGGCAGGTCGTGCGTCGAAATGCTTGCCGCCGCACGTGATGGCCACTGCGCGGGCGGCAACAGCGGTTCGCCGGGCGCGGATTCGTCCCGGGTGAACCACCCCACCGCGCACCCCAACATCTCGTTGTCGGCCAGCGCCTCGGTGACCTCCGGTTCGACGGTCCCGAGGTCTTCGCCGACGACGATGGCCCCGGCACGGTGCGCTTCCAGTGCGAGCACGGCAAGCATGGTGTCGGCATCGTAGTGCACGTACGTGCCGCGATCCGGGCTGTCGCCCGGCGGGATCCACCACAGCCGCCACAGACCTGCGACGTGGTCGATTCGCAACCCGTCGGCATGCGCGAGCACGGCGCGCAGCATGTCGCGCAGCGCGGCATACCCGGTCTCGGCCAACCGGTCGGGGCGCCACGGCGGCAGACCCCAGTCCTGCCCGCGCGGCGTGAAGTTGTCCGGCGGTGCGCCGACGCTGACGCCGGACGCGAGCACATCGGCCAGCGCCCACGCGTCCGCACCGTCGGCGTCGACGCCCACCGCGAGGTCGTGCAGCACGCCGAGCGACATCCCCGCCGCGCGCGCCACGGCCCGGACGGCGACGAGCTGTTCGGCGCACTGCTGCTGCACCCAGGTGTGAAAAGCCAACCGCGGGG
>DATEIG010000289.1:0-7644 GCA_035279185.1 Mycobacterium sp. | reverse complement strand
CGAGTTCGACGGTGCGCGGGTGGCTGCCGAGAACATGATCGGCGAGCCCGGCGACGGGTGGAAGCTGGCGATGACCGTCGTCAGCCACGAGCGTGAGCCCTCGACACTGGGCTTCTCGGCTCGGTACGGAAAGACGGTGCGGCAGTTGGCATCCCGTATCGACGGCCCGCCGCCGGAAGAACTGTCATGGGCGTGGGTGCAGACCGAGATGCTGCGCCTGCATGTGCGCAGGCGGCTGTCGGAGCAACTCGATGGGCTGACCCACGGCCCGCAGGGGTCGCTGGACAAGCTGCTGATGACGTGGGTCGAGCAGTCGGTCGGGCACGCCGCACTTGCGACGGTCGGGTCGTCGGACGAGGAGATGTTCGGCGCCTACATGTACAGCCGCGCCCAGAGTGTCATGGGCGGCACCAGCCAGATTCAGAAGAACATCATCGCGCAGCGGATATTGGGTTTGGGCGTGTGATGAGCGCTCGCGCGAAGAACCGGAGGAATTGAATGTATGGAATGCCGGACGAAATCAACGTCGAGGCCGACGGCGCGCTTCGCATCATCACGCTCAACCGGCCGGATGCGCTGAACGCGGTCAATGACAACCTGCACGTCGGCCTGGCGAAGATCTGGGAGGCGCTGAACGAGGACGCCGGTGCGCGGGCGGCCGTCATCACCGGTGCAGGGCGGGCGTTCTCGGCGGGTGGCGATTTCAACTATCTCGACGAGCTGCGCAACGATGAAGCGTTGCGGCAGAAGACGATCAAGCACGGCCGCGATCTCGTCATCGGCATGGTGCGGTGCCGTATCCCGGTGATCGCCGCGGTCAACGGGCCCGCCGTCGGGCTGGGCTGCAGCCTGGCGGCGCTGTCCGACGTCGTCTACATCGCCGAAACCGCACACTTCGCCGACCCGCATGTGCAGATCGGCCTCGTGGCGGCCGACGGCGGCCCGCTGGTGTGGGGTTCGCAGATCAGCCTGCTGCAGGCCAAGGAATTCGCGCTCACGGGTGTACGGATCAAGGCCCAGCGCGCGGTCGAACTGGGCTTGGCCAATCACGTCGTCGAGGACCCGCTGGGTGAGGCGATCGCCTGTGCGAAGAAGCTTCTGGAGTTGCCGCAGCAGGCGGTCGAGGCGACCAAGCGGCTGATGAACATTCAGCTGGAGCAGGCGGTGATGGCCTCACTCGACTACGCGAACCTCGCGGAGTATGTGTCGTTCGGCACCGCCGACTTCAACAAGATCGTCGACGGCCTGATCGCCAAGGACAAATAGGTCCCGAGTCAGCGGTCGGTGCCGCGGCGGCCGGACCGCGCCGAGAGTGCGCCGAAATAGCAGCCATGGTCGTGAAATCGCCGAAACTGCAGCCCTCAGTGCTGTGTCGCGGTTAGAAGGTGAGGGACTCGGAGCGCTGGATGGTGCCTGTGACGCCGGTGCCGTCCTGCTGAGCCAATCGGATCGCTGCGTTCGCCATCGCCTCCGGCGGCTCGACCATGTCGGCGGGGATCTTCATACCGGCGCCACCGGCCTGCCACCCCTCGGTCAGCACCACCCGCGACGGGCTGAGGCAGTTGACGGCGATGTTGTCGTCCTTCAGATCGGCGGCCAGGCCGGTGTACAGCCGCTCGACGCCCGCTTTGGAAACCCAGTACGCGTTGGACCCGTCCATCGTCACGCCCGCGGTCGTTATCGCGATCAGTGAGCCGCCGCCGCGCGCCCGCACATGCGGGATCACCGCCTTGGTGACCAGGAAGACGCCGGTCAGGTTGACGTCGAGGCACAACTGCCAGCGCCGCAGCGGCGTCGACTCGATCGGCCCCAGCCACAGCACGCCCGCGTTGGCAACCAGGATGTCGATGCCGCCGAACTCCGCGATCGTCGCCGCCACCGCGGCATCGACGGACTCTTCGCTGGTGACATCGCAGGGGACCGCGAGCGCACGGCCGCCTACAGACGAAATGCTCTGAGCGACAGAATGAATGGTGCCGGGCAGCTTACCCGTGTGCTCGGAGCGCGCCGCGACCGCGACCGCCGCGCCCTCGGCGGCCAGCGCAGCGGCAATCGTCGCGCCGATGCCGCGACTGGCGCCGGCGACAAAGCAGACCTTGCCGGAGAGGCTCACTTCGGCGGGAAGCGCAGCGCTCCGTCGAGACGAATGATCTCGCCGTTGAGGTAGTCGTTTTCGATGATGCTCTGCGCCAACTGCGCGTACTCGGTTGACCGGCCCATTCGCTTCGGGAACGGCACCTGCGGACCCCAGTACTGCTCGAGCTGATCGGCCGCCGTGCCGTAGGCCGGTGTGTTGATCGTGCCGGGTGCGATGGTGTTGACGCGGATGCCCAGCGGGGAGAGGTCGCGCGCGGCCACCAGCGTCATGCCGAGCACCCCTCCTTTGGCCGCCGAATAGGGCAGCTGGCCGATCTGGCCCTCGTAACCCGCAATCGATGCCGTGTTGACGATCGCGCCGCGGGCACCCTCTTCGAGCGGCTCGGACTTGGCGATCGCCGCGGCCGACAGCCGCATCACGTTGAACACCGCGGTCAGGTAGAACTCGATGGTCTTCTTGAAGCCTTCGAGATCGAGCGGCGAGCCGTCCTTGCCGATCAACCGGCCGCCGCTGGCGGGGCCACCGTGGGTGTCGACGGAAATCCGCAGCGGGGCGAGCGACACAGCCTCGGCGATCGCCGCGTTGACGGACTCCTCCGAGGTGGCGTCCGTCGGCACGTAGCGCACGCCGAGTTCGCTCTCGAGCGCTTTGCCTTTGTCGTCGGCGAGGTCGGCGACGACGACCTTGGCGCCCGCACCGTGCAGCCTGCGCACAGTCGCCTCACCCAGGCCGCCCGCGCCACCCACCACAATCGCGGAGCTACCGGCGATCTGCATATGATTTCCCTTCTTGCAACTGGCACTCTCAATCAGCGAGAATATCATTCTCGTAGTCGCAACGGAGACAGGCGGCATCATCGTCCAATGACCATCGACGAGCTCATCACCGCGGCGCGCGGCGGGTCCACCCGAGCGGCCGGTCGACTGTTGAGCCTTGTCGAGAGCAGTCGGCGCGACGAAGTCCTCGAGGCACTGGGTGAGACGACCCCGCCGCAGATCATCGGGTTGACCGGGCCTCCAGGAGCGGGGAAGTCGACCTCGGTCGCCGCGCTGGTCACCGCCTACCGTGCGCGCGGCAAGCGGGTTGCGGTGCTCGCAGTGGACCCGTCCTCGCCCTACAGCGGCGGCGCCCTTCTCGGCGACCGGATCCGGATGGCTGCGCACATCAACGATCCCGACGTGCTGATCCGCTCGGTCGCCACTCGCGGTCACCTCGGCGGGCTGGCCGCGGCCGTGCCCGCGGCGACGCGGCTGCTCGCCGCTCTCGCCTACGACCTGATCGTGTGTGAGACCGTCGGCGTCGGACAGTCGGAAATCGAGATCGCCGCCATCGCCGACCCCACCGTCGTCGTCCTCAATCCCGGTGCGGGGGACGCGGTTCAGGCGGCCAAAGCCGGTCTGCTCGAGGTCGCCGACATCGTGGTGGTGAACAAGGCCGACCGCGAAGGGGCCGACCAGACCGTGCGCGACCTGCGCGCCGAGACAAAGGCGCCGATCCTGAAACTCATTGCCGCACAGGGTGACGGCATCCCTGAGTTGGTGGAAGCCATCGAGGCCCATGCGCGAGCCGACAGCCCGCAGCGCCGCGCCGCCCGCGCCCGCGCACAGATCCTGTCACTGGCGCAGACACGTCTGCGAAGCCACGCCGACCTTGATCGGATGGCCGAACTCGTCGCCGAGGGACACACCGATCCCTACACCGCGGCGGAGCGGCTGTTCGCCCTTCCCGTAGAACCCTGATCTGATACAAAGTCCGACAACGGAACGGAGTCGAGCAGTGAGCGTGACCAGTCCAACTGTTTCGGGCGGCCCGGTCGTCTTCGATCCGTATTCGGACGACTACTTCGACATGCCCTTCGAGACCTACCGCCGGATGCGCGACGAAGCGCCGCTGTACTACAGCGAGAAATACGACTTCTGGGCGCTGACACGCTACGACGATGTCTCTGCGGCGATCAGGGACCACCAGACGTTCTCGTCGGCCAAGGGCGTCACGCTCGACATGGTGAAAGCCTCTGCGCGGGGTGAGAACCCGATCGGCAAGATCATCATCAGCCTGGATCCACCCGAACACGAGCGCATGCGCAAGCTGGTCAACCGTGTGTTCACGCCGCGGGCGGTGACGGCGCTGGAATCGCTGGTGGCCGAAACCATCGACCGCTACGTGAGCCAACTCGATCCGTCGTCGTTCGACGCCGTCGAAGACTTCGCCGCGCTGTTTCCCGTCGAGGTCATCACCGCGATGCTCGGCGTGCCCGCCGAAGACAGGCAGCAACTGCGGCACTGGCTCGACAAGGGACTCGAGCGCAACCAAGGCATCGGAATGTCCGCCGAGAGCATGGAAGCGGTGATGAAATCCGGTGCCTACTACTACGAGCTGATCCAGGAGCGGCGGAAGTCGCCGCAGGACGACATGATCAGCAGGCTCATCGAGGTCGAGGTCACCGAGGACGGCGAGACCCGACGCCTCGACGACATCGAGATCACCGGATTCTGCACGATGCTCGGCGGTGCGGGCGCCGAGACGGTGACCAAGCTGGTCGGCAATGCCGTGGTGGTGTTCGCCGACAACCCCGACCAGTGGGAGATGCTGCGTGCCGATCGCAGCAAGATTCCTGCCGCGTTCGAGGAGTTGCTGCGCTACGAGGGGCCGTCGCAGTATCAAATCCGCACGCCCACAGTGGAAGTCACCATGTATGACCAGACGATCCCCAAGGACGCTCCCGTGCTTCTGATCAACGGCTCGGCCAGTCGGGACGAACGGTTCTTCCCTGACGCGGACCGCTTCGACATCGATCGCGAGCGCAAGGTGGGCTACAACCTGAACTTCGGCTACGGCATCCACAGCTGCCTCGGCGCTGCGCTCGCGAGGATGGAAGGCCGCATGGCGCTGAACACGTTGCTCGACCTCATCCCGAGCTACGACATCGACCGCGAGGGTCTGCAGCGCGTCCACATGACCAACGTGCTCGGCTGGTGCAACGTGCCCGTGCGCGCGGGCTAGTCGACCGACTTCCCCGTCGCCGCGGCATACCCGGCGCGGAAGCCGAATACCATTGCGGGCCCGATCGTTCCGCCCGCGCCGCCATAGGCCTTGCCCGTCGCGCCCGCCATCGCGTTTCCCGCCGCGTACAGCCCGGGTATCGGTTCGCCGCTGACATGGAGCACGCGTCCGTCGCGATCGGTGCGCGGCCCGCCCTTGGTGCCCATCGCGCCGACCGTGACCGGCACCGCGTAGTACGGCGCCGTATCGATCGGCCCGAGCGTCTTACCGGCGGTCGTCGCGGCGTCGTTGTCGCCCCAGTAGCCGTCGTATGCGCTCGACCCGCGCCCGAAGTCGGGATCGCTCTCGTTGGCCACGTTCTCGTTCCACGCATCGAGCGTGCGCGCCAGGCCGTCGGCGTCGATGCCGGTCTTCTCGCTCAACTCCGCGAGGTCGCGCGACTGGCAGAACCATGCGGGCACCGGACCGTCGGGTTCGACACCGAGGAACCCGTAGCGTTTGAGGTGCTGATCGTCGAATACGATCCAGGCGGGGTCGTTCAGGTAGCCGTGCCGCGGGTCCAGATGATGGAATGGGCCGGCCATCGAATTGTATTCGCCTGCCTCGTTGAGGAATCGCTTGCCCGCGCGGTTGACGATGATGCTGCGGGGTCGGGTCCGTTCCAGTCGCACGCTGCGACTGCGCGGCCTGCCTTCGAACGTGTCGCCGGGGATCTGGATGATCGGCACCCACCACGCCTCACCCATGTTGGCCAGGTCGGCGCCGTGCGCCATCGCCATGCGTAGGCCGTCGCCGGTGTTGTTCGGCGGCGACACCGGCCCCCGCATCGGTCCGCGCAAAAAGGCCTCGACCAATGCGTCGTCCCATTCGAAGCCGCCGGTGCCCAGCACAACCCCGGCACGTGCGCGAACGCGAATAACGTTGTCCTGATGCTTGATTCGGACGCCCATGATCTCCCCGTCAGCGGCGATCAGCTCGACTGCCCGCGCGTCGGTCTGCGGGGTGACGCCGAGATCGAGGAGTCCCTTCAGAAGGCCGGCGACCAAAGCGGTTCCCGCGACGCAGTAGTCACCGTCGGAGCTGTCGACGGCGGCGTGAATGCGCGCACGCGTCTCGGCGTCGATCCCGACATTGCTGAAGTCGGCCGGGAAAGACGTGATCTTGTCCTTCCACCCGCCCAGCCGGGTCAGGTCGAATGGTTTGGCGTTCAACGAGCGGCCGCCCGTCGGCCGACCGCCTGGCAGTTCGGGTTTGTAATCCGGGAAGCCCTCCGCGATCTCGAATTCGAGCTCGCTGTTCAGCTCGACGAAGTCGAGCATCGTCGGACCGGTGTGCACGAACGTCTCGACGAGTTGGCGATCCATCACGCCCAGCGACTGCGCCTCGAGGTAGCGCAGCGCGTCGGCTTCGGTCAGGTCACCGTCAGGGGAGCGGCGGTGCGCCGGAATCCAGACGATGCCACCGGAAACTGCGGTGGTTCCGCCCACGGTAGCGGCCTTCTCGTACACCGCGACCGAAGCGCCGTTGGCGGCGGCGGTCAGTGCGGCCGTCAGGCCGGCGCCCCCACTGCCGAGCACGACGACGTCGACGTCGTTGTCCCATTCGGTCACCGTTGCTCACCCTTTCGTTCAGGCACGCGCTAGTTGAGGATCGCGGACAACTCGTTGGCGGCCTTGATGACTGCGTCGCGACCGTCCATCACGACGTCCTCGCGATGTGAGATGAGGTTGATGCACGTGGGTGGCGATGGCGACCTGCGCTTGACCGGCACGGCGAGGCCGAATGTATTCGGCTCGATCTCGCCGTGGGTGATGACCCAGCCCCGTTTACGGGTCTGCGGGACGAGGTCGCGCTCGCCCGGCCGCGGCGGCATGCTCGCCAGTAGCGCGATGCCCGCGGCACCGCGCTCCAGCGGATAGCGGCTGCCCTCGTGGAACGACAGCTGATAGAACACGTTCGTCGGCACGATCACCGCGATGGCGACCTGCTGATCACCCTCGGCGACGAGCAGCGACACCGTCGTGCCGAGGTCATCGGCAAGCGTGCGCAATGTGGGCACGCTCAGCTGCCGCACGTTGTTGTCGAAGGACGCCCCGAGCACGGCGAGCGCCGACGCCGACCGGTATCTGCCGTCTTCCCCCTTGGCCACGAATCGGTACTGCGCCAGCGTGGTGAGCAGGCGGTACGCAATCGTGCGGTGCACGCCGATGTCGTCGGCCACCTGCTGGGCGGTCAATCCGTTCGGAGCGGCGGCGACCAGCTGCAGCGCGGCCAGGCCGCGAGCGAGCGTCTGTGACCCGGGCGCACCGTTGAGACCGGTGTCCGCGGTGCTGGCCTTCGGCATCGCGCCTCCTTGACAGACGGAAATCCGAGAGTGATGCTCTGACTATAGTGCACGCACATGTGCGATAAATGAGCAAAGTGCTTACAAATTACGAGAATCAGCTTCTCGTCGTCAAGAGAGGTGACAGGTGTCGGAGCACGAAAGCGTCTGGAGCGATCTGCAGGGCGTTGCGTTCTCGCAGGGCTACCTCGACGCCGAC
>DATEIG010000288.1:0-3384 GCA_035279185.1 Mycobacterium sp. | reverse complement strand
AACGCGCCGCACAGCCGGTGCACGAGCCAGGTGTCGGTGGTCGTGACGACGCCGTCGGTCGTTCTGTTCGCGCGTATCCACGCCATCTTGGGTGCGGAGAAGTAGGGGTCGAGCACCAGACCGGTGCGCTGGGCAACAGTTCCCGCCGACGCCGAGAGCGGTGCGCAGACGGACTCGGCACGGCGGTCCTGCCACACCACCGCCGGTGTCAACGGATCACCGGTGTGTCGGTCCCACGCCAGCACGGTCTCGCCCTGGTTGGCCAGCGCGACGGCCGCGACCGGAACACCGGCCTGCGCCAACGCTTTCCGTCCTGCGCCGACGACCGAGTCGAACAGCGCCTCGGGATCCTGCTCGACGCCGCCGCCCGCCAGATATTCCGGCCGCACCGCTACTTCGGCGATCGACACGACCTGCCCGGCCTCGTCCACCACGATGGCCTTCGTCCCCGAAGTCCCCTGGTCGATCGCCAGGAAGTGGTGCATCGTCAGTCCTTTGCGGCCTCAGCGTCGAGCTCGGCGTCGATCGACGCCATTCCCGGCATCGTCAGCCCGCTCTTGCCGCGGGTGACCAGTAGGTAGCCGAGATAGCAGGCCCCGATCAACAACATCACGATGACGTACGCCCACGCCTGCTTGAAGCTCGAGTCGCGGAACAGCGCCAGTTCGAACACCAACCACACTACGGCGACCACCAGGATCGGTATCTCCCACGCGCCGAGGTTGAACTTGTCGCTCACGGGCAGCGACTTCCGCTTGATGAGATACAGCACCACGGTCGACGCGTACATCACCGCGGGAAGCAGCGTGGCAGCGCCGAAGAGCGTGAACAGCGCCGTCTCCGAATGCGAGAAGATGGCCAGGATCAGTTCGGCGAGAACGACATACAGGATGGTCGCCTTCAGCGGCGTGTGAAATTTCGGCGAGATCTGGCGCCACTGCTGCCAGCCGGGGAAGCGTTCGTCGCGCGACATCGCCCAGGTGAGCCGGACGCCGGTGATCATGATGACGAGACCGCACGCGAAGATCGCCAGCACCACCATCAGCAGCAGGAGGGTTGCGACCGCAGACCCGAGCGTCTTGTCGATCACGTCGGCGATCGGCGTTCCCGATTCGGCCAGTGCGACGGGGTCACCGGCGGCGAGTGTCACAGCGATGATGAACAGGAAGCCGAGGACGCCGGACGCGAGAACGGCCTGCCACATCGCCCGCGGGACAACGCGTTCGGGGTCGTTGGTCTCTTCGGCGAGGTTGGCAGCGGACTCGAAGCCGACGATCGTGAACGCGCCGAGGAGGAAGCCGAGCATCCACGGACCCGCGGTGGTGAGATCGCCGAAGCTCCAGTAGCCCTCCGCGGGGACGGCGCCAGTGCTGAACAGATTCGACACGTCGGACTGGCCGCGCACCGCGGCGACGACGAGCAGCAGCACGGTCAGCGCCACCATGCCGATGAGTTCCAGCGAGACGAAGGTGTTGTTCACCCGTTCGGCCCACGGCGTCGAGAAGCCGACCAGCAGTGCCTGCAGCAGAAGGACGAGGCCGGTCACCAACCAGGCGATGGTCGCGGTGCCCTCGTAGTTCAGCAGCACCGGGAAGATCGTCGACGCGATCGTGTAGTCCACCGCGACGACGACGATCGCCAGGAATGTGAACGAGATCCACCCGAGAATCCAGCCGAGCACGGGGTTGGCCAGTCGCGACATCCACTGGTAGTGGTACCCCGTCACCGGGATTCGCGCGGCGAGTGCGCCGAGGACGAACGCGACGGCCAATTGCCCGATGGTGGCGATGGGCCAAGTCCAGATGCCCATCGGGCCCGACGAGTTCAGCACCGCGCCATAGGTGGTGAAGATGCCGGTGGCGATGGACACGAACGCGAACGCGACGGCGAACGACGCGAACCGCCCGGTCCGTCGCTCCATGGATTGCTTGTAGCCGAACTTGGCGAGGTCAGCGGCGTCGCCGGCGGCCGAGGGATCCGGGCTCGTCATGAGGTTTCCTCCATCCCAGAGTTGGTATAGACCATGTGGTTGAACCGTAGTATGGGTGTGACACAGCCCACCGTCAAGTGCACTCGCGACCGATGACAAAAGGTTGACGAACCAGCTGGCCTAGACCAGATGGTTGACGCCGCGGTTAGCCTGCAGACATGCCCCGTGCCGGAGGAAACCGCCAGGCGAATCGTGGTGGGCCACCGCCCACCCCGCGCTACATCGCCATCGCGGCCCTGGTGCGCGACCGCATCGCCACCGAGCAGTTGGGCCCGCACACCCTGTTGCCCTCGGAGCGGGAACTGGCCGAGCAGCACGGCGTCAGCCGCATGACCGCGCGCCAGGCGCTCTCACTGCTGGAGAGCGAGGGTGTGGTCTACCGCAAGCCGCCGCGCGGCACGTTCGTCGCCGAGCCCAGGGTGACGTTCCACATCGGCAGCTTCTCCGAAGAGGTGTCCCGGCTGGGGCGCAGGCCCGCCGCCCGCCTCCTGTGGGCAGAGCACCAAAACCCGACTCCCGCAGTGCGATTGGCGCTCGACCTCGACGATGACGCCATGGTCAACGTGTTCCACCGCCTCCGCACCGTCGACGACGTGCCCTTCGCGCTCGAGACGACGTTCTTGCCCGCCGACCTGACGCCAGGGATCCTCGACGACCCTGACGACGGATCGTTGTGGGCGATCCTCCGCAGCCGCTACGGTGTCGACCTCGCGAGGTCGACGGCCGTGCTGGAATCGATCGTGCTCGACGACGCGTCGAGCGCGCAGCTCGGCGTGCGCGCCGGTTCGGCGGGCACCCTGCTGACCCGCCGAACCGAGGACAGCACCGGGCGCTGCGTCGAGTACGCCAGGGACGTCTACCGCGCCGACCGGGCTTCCTTCGAGGTGTCCGAACTGCTCGGGTCGCATCGGCTCTCAGCCGTCTGACCTCGGTGCGACTCCCGTAAGCTGCCTAAACGTGGCATCTCGACGCAGGCTGGGTGTGATGGGTGGGACCTTCGATCCCGTCCACAACGGGCACCTCGTCGCCGCAAGCGAAGTCGCCGACCTGTTCGAACTCGACGAGGTGGTGTTCGTGCCGACCGGTCAGCCGTGGCAGAAGGACCGCGACGTCACGCCCGCCGAAGACCGCTATCTGATGACGGTGATCGCCACGGCCTCCAACCCGCGGTTCTCGGTGAGCCGCGTGGACATCGACCGCGGCGGCGCCACCTACACCCGGGACACGCTGCGCGACCTCCGTGCGCTGAACCCGGATGCCGACCTCTACTTCATCACCGGCGCCGACGCGCTGGCCTCGATCCTGACGTGGCAGGACTGGGAGGAGATGTTCGCCCTCGCCAGGTTCGTCGGCGTCAGCAGGCCCGGCTACGAACTCGACGGCGACCACATCAC